>CAMAIG010000036.1 GCA_945835085.1 uncultured Ruminococcus sp.
GAAAAGCGGCTCAACTCCATAAGCTACATCATTGCCTCCGCAAAGGCTGCAAAGGCAATGGGTGCAAAGCGGATAGTTATCCACAGCGGCTCCTGTGCAAAAATAAGCCGCACAGAAGCCTTAGAGCTTGCAAAGGACACTATGAAAAAAGCCCGTCAGGCGCTTATTTCCGAGGGATTGGAGGATATTATCTGCTGCCCAGAAACCATGGGCAAGGTAAATCAGCTTGGCACACTTGAAGAAGTCATCGAGATATGCAGAGTCGATGACACATTCCTGCCAACGGTGGATTTCGGTCACTTAAACGCCCGCTCCTTTGGGGGCATAAAAACCAAGGAGGACTATGCAAGGCTCCTTGATATGCTTGAAAACGGTCTGGGAAGGGACAGAGCTTCGGTTTTCCACAGCCATTTCTCAAAGATAGAGTTTACCGTTCCGGGGGGCGAAAAGCGTCACCTGACCTTTGAGCATAACGAGGGCTTCGGTCCCGACTATGAGCCGCTGATGGAGCTTATTGCAAAGCGGGGCTGGTCACCTGTTTTCATCTGCGAAAGTGCGGGAACGCAGACAGAGGACGCAAAAGCAATGCAGGATAATTACTTACGCTGTTTCTAAGGAGCTGTTTTTTTGAATAAGCCGGAATTATTCAGAAGATACCTGATATTCATTTCGGGACTGTTTTTCACAGGCATCGGAGTGGCATTCACAAAGCACGGCGATCTGGGAGTTTCGCCCATTTCCTCGGTGGCTAATGTAATGAGCATGAAATTTCCCGCAATAAGCCTGGGCAGCTGGCTCATAATCTGGAACTGTGTGCTGATAATCGGTCAGATAGTTATTCTTCGCAGAGATTTTAAGCTGTTTCAGCTTCTGCAGGTGCCCCTTTCCTTTTTATTCGGAGTGTTTACGGACATCGGAATGAAAATGGTGTCTGTTATTGAGGTGCATAGTTATTTTACAAGGCTTCTGATGCTTTTTATCGGGATAATCTTCCTTGCCTTCGGGATAAGCGTTTCCGTTATCCCCGATGTTATCATGAATTCGGGTGAGGCTCTCGTAAAAGCCATTTCGGACAAGACCCACAGGGAATTCGGCTATGTTAAGGTTGGGTTTGATGTTTTCTGCGTTATAGCGGCAATCGCTCTGTCCATGATATTTTTCGACGGAAAAATACTCGGAACAAGAGAGGGAACAATAATTTCTGCCCTTTCCACGGGGATAGTTATAAAATTTATCACAAAGCATATCCGAAGCCGTGTTGAAAGGCTTATTCACAGAAGCTGACCGTATCACAGGCAGATTTTTTCCTATCCGATGGAAACATTATTACAAACACCGCCGATGAAGCCAGCACAAAAATCATTACATATGCAAGGACGCCCGAATGAGCGGCGTGTGTTATCATCACAGCAAGCCTTCCCACGATACAGCACAGCAGCGCCCTTGCAAGGGGCGAAAAAACATATCGCATGGGAGAAAAGCGAAGCCCCGATTCCCTGCATACAACTATCATTCTTGCGATATTGCTCAGCACATTGCTGGCATAATAGGAAATGAGAATGCCGTCAAAGCCTATCCTGCCCACAAAAATTATGACGCAGGCAATTCTCACGGCATACTCGCAGAAGGAATTCACAGTGGAGAAATTCTGCCTGCCCATGCCCTTTAAAAGCCCCTCAAGGACTATCTCCAGGTAGATAAATGGGATAACGGGGGCAAGTATCACAAGGGCACGGCTCACCGTAGGGTCGGAGGGGCAAAGGAGCCGTCCTGCCTCATTTCCGCAGAAGAAAAATAGTGCCGCAATAAAAACCGAATATGAAAACGCCTTTGTAAAAGCGCCGTCTGTAAGCTGAGCAAGCCTGCTGCGGCGTTTTTTTTCGTCCTCGCATCGGTTTGCAAGGGCAGCCTCGGGGATCATCACTCCCGAAAGGCTCGTAAGCACTGCCGATGGAAAAAATACCGCAGGCATTATTATTGCTTCGAACATTCCATAGCTTGAAAGGGCATCTTCGGTGCTCAGGCTGTATTTCAGAAGCGCCGCAGGCACAAGAAGCTCATTTGCGGTGGACAGAAGCATCTGAACATATCCGCTCAGAAGAATGGGAAAGGTGCTTCTGAGATAGGAACGTGGCGTGTCGGTAAGGAGCGGAACTGTGCAGATGGGCGCTGTTCGGAAAACAACATACTCCCGCCTGAACATTGCCCCGTAATAGATAAAGCTTGCAAATTCTCCCGCAAGAATGCTTGCGGCGGTAACTGTGTAAAAAAAGTCCGTTCCCCCGAAAAACAAAAGCCCGCCGAAAAGGCACAGCCATTTAACGGCAAATTCTATAAGATCTCCCCGCATGGGCATCTCGACCCGCCGTATGCCGTGAAAATATCCCTTGATGCATGAGCCTGCCGACGCAAAGGGAAGGCTCAGGGAAATAAGCCTTATCGCAGCGCTAAGCTCCCCGCTTTTTAAAAGCCTTTCGCCGATAAGCTCTGCCGACATAAACGAAATGACCCCGAAGCCCACCGAAAGACACATGGAAAAGGTCAGGGAATATCTCATGATCTTTGTGAAATTGCAGTGACCCGCCCCTCTTGCTTCGGAAACAAATCTGCTGGCTGAGGTCATGATGTTGCCGTTTGCAAGGACCATTATAAAGCTGAAAAGTGTGAAGATAAGGGACATAAGCCCCACTGCCGCCGTTCCCGCACGCTTAGACAGCACCACATTGAAAAGCATTGCCGCCGTCTGCATTGCAAGGCTCAGGAGGGTCATTTTCACGGTATCTCTTGCGATCTGCTTTGTATATACATTTTCCACGTTCATTGCGTTCACCTCCGTGGATATGGTCACTTGTCCGGATAATTATTTTATATTCGGCAGCGAGGAAAATTATTCGGTGTGAAGCCCGAGAGGAAGCTATGGTTTTATTGTCATAATGTACAAAATCGGGCGGTGAAATTTTAGCAGGATTTCCGCAAAAAATTGTATTTCTATGGACATTTCCGTATTTTTTTGGTATAATGTATATGTATAATTGTGTGTTTACAGAAACTCGTTTATATATATGCGGAAAACTGCTTCCGTCCATTTTTTTAAAAAGGTGGCTCGAACATGGATTATAAAAAACAGCGTAAAATATTAAAATCACTCAGAGAAAAGAGAAGCAACCCCCTGCTCTTTATCCCCTGCCTTATAGCAGAGCTTTTTGTAAGGATATACGGTGCGGTCTACCGTGGCATAGATATGGCATTTTCCGATGAAAAGGGCAATTTCATGGGAATTGAGCATCAGGACAAGGCGGAGGAAAAGCGCATCGCAACCGTCAGGGATTACGACCGTGAAATGGCAAGGCTTGACGCTATAGTCAACGCCGACCCCGACGACTTCTCCGAAAAGGAAAAGAAAAGGCTCCGCGGAAGGCTTCCCTACCGTCCCCTCAGAACAAGGATAGTTTCCGCTCTCCTTGCCGCTGCCTTTGCTTTCATGCAGATACCGGGGATAACGGCTGCGGCGGCGGTTTTTTCGGGCACCTCCTATGTTCTTGAGCCAAAGGCTGACGGCAGCTACATAACCTCCGATGATACAAGTGCTGTAAAGGATACTATCACCGAGCTTGATATGTATACAAAATATGCAGACGGCACTCATGCGGTAAAGCTCTCAAACGGTGCCTTCAATGCCTGCTACTCCCTTACTACCATAACGCTTGGTTACTGCAGCAACAACGTAATACGCAATAATTTCCAGAATATCGCCCCCAACTCCACTGCTTTCATCAAGGCAAATACCTACGAGGATTTTGAAAATGCCCGCAATCAGCTAAGCAGCAGCTCCTCCCTTGGGGATATGACAATGCTTGAAAACATTGTATGGGATAAAAACGATCAGTTTTCAAGCGAGATCCCCGACCCCGTCCGTAATTTTGAAGCATACAGTGCTGCCAACGGCGTTGTTCTTCAGTGGGACAGAGGAGATGACTACACCACCGGCTTCTACATCTACTCCAAGGAAGGAAGCAAATACACGCTTATCGACGAGATATCTCCTGTCAAGGCAGGTACGACCTCAGTTTGTTCATACAGCGTTCCCAATTCCACATCAAAGAAATATTATGCTGTCCGTGCTTACCGCTCGGTATCGGCAGACTACACAGGGGACGGAAAAAATATAGCAACCGTTAAGGTAGCAAGCAAATATTTCAACGTTTCCGATGAAAAGGTCAGCGCTCTTATTCCTAAGGAGCCTGTTATCGAAAAGGCAATGAAAAACAACAAGATATCAGTTAAGTTCAGAATGCCCACAGGCGCATCGGACCCCACATATCTTGTGCTTTTCAAAGCAAATGCGGAAGGATATCTTTATCCTGTAAAGAAATATTTCCCCTCGGATAAAAATTCGGAAGGCATTTATGTTTATGACGACCCCACACCCTTTGACGGCTCTGTCCGCAAGTACAGGGCAGTGGCATATTATGATGCATTGGGCTTATACACAAGCCTTGACGCTTCCGATTTCGGTGAATGTCCCGACAAGAGTGATTCTCTGACTGCGGTAAGCGAATTTGCAAAATATGTTTCCGATGTCCTTTCGATAGACACGGCAATGCTCGACTCTCCCAGAAACCCTAAGGTAAGCTACTCAGGAAACAATGCAGAGCCTTACTGGACATTCTCCTGGCTTGCTCCTCAGGGCACTGAGGATATGACCATCACCTATACCATTTACGTTAACGGCAGAGAATACGGCATTACCGACGGTTCTCTTTCAAGGACCATACCCATTGACTCCGCACTTCTGAAGTCGCTTTCGGGTCAGGACCTTGAATTCAGCGTTATTGCTCATGCTGCGAATATGGAGGACAGTGACCCTGCATATGCCGATAAGGTGGACGTTGTCAACAACTGCGTTCAGATAATCAGTGCCGCAGGCGGAAATCAGTCGGCAGCCATCACCTTTGAAAAGTTCGCAAACACCTCTAACTACACCATATACTACGGACCTTCGGGAGATTCGGAAAAGCTTCATATCTCCGTAACAGAAAGAGATTGCACCACTAATTCCGACGGCACACTTACATACACCATCACAGGGCTTACAAACAATACCCTGTATGAATTCTGGATAATGTCCGATGCATACAGCTCCTACCGCTCCAAGATTGTTACAACCACTCCTGCGAACCCGCCCTCCTCGCCTATGACCGTTACCGCTACTCCCGGAAATCACAGCGGTACCATTTCCTGGGATATTGTTACCGATGAAAGCGGCAAGAAGGTCGCAGGCTACTATGTGGTTATCAAAAAGCAGGCAGGCAATCAGGTAATGGCAGAATTCGTCCCAGGCAACAACTATTTCGTTGCAACAGGGCTTGAAAACGACATATATTATTACGCCGAGGTCTATTCCTATATCGTTATCGGAAATGACCCGCCTATATTGAGTGAGATACCGGCACGCTCGAACGACTTCATGCCTACGGTTTCCGTGGATAATATCCTGAACGTAAGCGCCGAGGCACTGGACACCTCCATTAAGGTCACATGGAACAGCGTTAAGGACGCAACAGGCTACTGGCTTTACAGAACTGACGAAAAGGGCACTAAGCTCGGACCCATTGACATGGGCACCAAGACCACCTACGAGGATAAGAATGTCAAGAACGAGGTCTACTACACCTATTCCGTTATCGCTTACAGAGAATATGAGGGCAAGACCTATCAGAGCGGCAGCGAAAGCTTCTCGGTGCCCACAAGGATAAGCGTTAGCGTAGGCTCGGCACAGAACCTTGCAGCTGTTGGTGCTGACGGAAAGATAACCATTACCTGGGACAAGACGGACGGTGCTGACGGATATTACGTTGAATACGCCCTTGCTGACAGCGACGAATGGGAAAGAGCGGGCGATGTAAGCAAGCCTACCTTCACAAAAACAGGTCTTGAAAACGGCGTTGAATACAAGTTCAGGGTTATTCCTTACAAAAAGGTCAACGGCGATATCGTCAAGAGCATTTACGAGCCTACTCCCGTTTATGGACGTGCAGGCATACATCTCCCCGCCCCCGATGACTTCAACGTTACCACAGGCGACGGCGAGAACACACTTACCTGGACTGCCGTTAAGGGTGCTGACGGATATGAGGTAATGGTATTAAACGCTTCGGGTGAGCCTGTGGTCATACAGACAGTATCAAAATCCCCTGCCGTACATAAAAATGTGCCCAACAAAACCGAGATAACCTATCTCGTCAGAGCATACAAATATGTTGACGAGAGCAGGATAATCGGAGATAATTCCGTAGCAATAACCGTTACAACGGGAACCACCGTAAACGCTCCCACAGATGTAACAGCAACAGCGGGCGACGGTACAGTTACCATCAAGTGGAAAAAGGTAAACAAGGCTGACGGCTATGTGGTCTACAGCTACGATCCCGAAACCTCCACCTTTACCCCTGTGGGAATAGTAACCTCCACCTCCTTCACCCACAACGGACTTACAAACGGACGGACATACACATACATGGTATGTGCCTACAGAAACATAAACGGCGAGCCTGTTTATTCCGATTACTCCCTTTCCGTTACCGCAACCCCCAAGGGCAAGGACGACGGCAAAGACGATAACAAGGACGATAACGGCGGTGGAAATGACAACAACGGCGGCGGTGGAAACGGCGGCGGCGGCGGAAACGGCGGCGGCGGCGGAAACGGCGGCGGCGGGAATGGCGGCGGAAACGGTGACAGCAATGATAACGCCAGTGACTTCCGCATTTACATCGTCGGCACAACGCCATACGGAATGTCCAACAGCAACCTTATCTCGGCATTCACCGAAAAGGGTGCCCTTACAAGTGATATAGACGTCCGCTTCACACTTGACGAAAACGACGTTGCAACCATTCAGAATGTGCTCAACTACTACGGCGAAGGCCTTGAAAGCTTCATGATATATCCCATGAATATTGAGATATATAAGCACGAAACAATGACAAAGACCAAGCTCAATTCCGGATATTACATTACTCTTACGATACCCGTTCCGGACGAGCTTCTGCCCTATTCCTCACAGATATCGGTAGTCCATATCTCGGAAATAGAGCAGCTTGAGATACTCCCCTCAAAGCACGTTACAGTCAGCGGAGTTGACTGTATGCAGTTCACAGCAAGCAGCTTTTCTCCCTATGCATTTGTGGTTTATCTCCCCGAGGTAGGCGAGGACACAGGCTCAGGCTCCTTCGCATCGGCGGAGGGCAGCGTTGAGGTGCAGACAGAAACCTCTCCCACATATATGTGCACAAGGCTCCCCGTTCTCTATCGCAGGAGAATGCGCAACAAGGTATTCAGACGAGTTAAATAACACAGCATAAAAAAATCAGCAGACCATGTGGACTGCTGATTTTTTTATGTTACCGAGCCGCAAATCATGGGAAATATTGCTGTCCCGTAACGTATGGCTTCGGCGGCTCGCCGAGCCGAAAAGAAATCCCCTCCCGGGATATCCGGGAGGGGATAAAACTTACTTATCGCAAGGTCACATTAAACCTGTCATGCAGCAAGTCTGTTCAAGCAGCTTGGGCTAAGATTAGCCGAGGAGCTGGAGAACGCCCTGAGGCAGCTGGTTTGCCTGAGCAAGCATTGCCTGGGAAGCCTGGCTGAGGATCTGGTTCTTTGTGAAGTTGGTCATTTCAGCAGCCATATCAGTATCACGGATACGGGACTCTGCGGAAGTGATGTTTTCCTTGGTAACGTTCATGTTATCGATCTTGTGTTCCAGTCTGTTCTGGGTAGCACCGAATGTAGCACGAACCATGGAAACCTTGTTGATAGCGTTGTCGATCTTGTCGATAGCTGCGTTAGCGGACTTCTGAGTAGTAAGGCTCAGCTCCTTAGTTCCAAGACCGTCAGCTCTGGAGGAGCAGTTCATGTTGGACTTAAGATCGCCGATACCCTCGGACTCATACTTGAATGTGAAGTCAACGCTGTCCTTAGTTCTTGCACCGGACTGAAGTGTAAGGTGATCGGTGTAAGTAAGAGGAGCAACTGCTGCATCGTTGGAGTTAGCCTGGGAAACCTTGTTATCGGGTTCAACGAGCTTGATTGAAGGTCCCTTAGCAGCTTCATAGCTTGCCTTAGTTAAGTTGTAATCAACAGTAGCTGTACCGGAAGCTGTTGCAGCTGCAGCGAGTGTAACCTTGCCATCAGCAATGTTACTGAGAGTACCAACATCTACGCCTTCGGTTGATCCCTTAGCAAAGTACTTGATCTTACCTTCGTTGTTAGCACCGAGGTAACCGCCGTCTTCTGTCTTTGCAAATTCTGCATAAGTATCAGCATCTGCGCCGAGAGCCTTACCATTGAGCTTAACTGTAACATCAGCGGAACCCTTTGTAGCTGTCAAAGAAACAGTAAGATTGTCAAGAGCATTCTGAGCTTCAGCAACACTTTCGTTTGTAACAGTTCCTGCTGTAAGTGCAGGCTTCTTGGCGTCAATTTCTGTCTTAACAGTTGTACCGTAATCGGTATTTGTTCCTGAAACTGCAGCGGACTTAGCAACTGCATCTGCACCGGGAGCAATTTCGAGAGTAATGGTATCGCCTGCAACAACCTTAGTAGAATCTACATGTACCTTAGCATTTGCATAGGAGAAACCACCGTTTGCCTCTGTACCAACGTCACCGTTGAGTTTACCTGCAGAAGCTGTCCATGTTACGTCACCGTTATCAGCAACAGAAGCTGTGAAAGTAACGGTTTCAGCCTTAAGACCCTTAGCCTCAGCAGCTGTCATATCTGTACTGATATCAGTAACGAATCCGCCTGCTGTGCCAAGCTGCTGAGCACCACGCTCTGCGTTTACATAATCAAACTTGCCATTAGCAGCCTTTGTGCCGTCAGCCATCTGACCGCCGTTGAGCATTACAACGCCGTTGAAG
>CAMAIG010000037.1 GCA_945835085.1 uncultured Ruminococcus sp.
TTAAAATATGCATAGTATTCCCGATGGGTACAGACAAGGGAAAATGGGTGAGGATAAATGATACAGACGTTTTATATTGTGATGTTTATATTGTCCGTGGCAATGACTGTAATGCTGCTGACCTTATATAAAAAGAATATTTCGGTGTATTATACACTGCTGTTTGCAAGCATAATCGTTTCCGATTTCGGATATATGCAGCTTTATGCCGCACCGGATTTCGCATCGGCGGTCTATGCAAACCAGACTGTATATCTTGCGGCTTGCTTTACGCCGTTTTTTGCCTTCATGTGCATAGCAGACCTTTGCAGAAAAAAGATCAGCAGGCTGTTTCAGGCAGTCTGCGTCCTGCTGGGCTGTGTAATATTCGGCAGTGTTATGACCATAGGCACAAATGACCTTTATTATAAGAGCATCAGTCTTGTTCGGGCAGAGGGCTATTCATATCTTGACAAGGAGTACGGACCTCTGCATATCGTTTACCCCATTTATCTTGTGTTTATGATACTCCTTGCCCTGGGAATACTGATAGTTTCCTTCAGACATAAAAAAATGATATCCTATATCACAAGCACAATGCTCACCGTTATCATGTCCTTAACGGTTATTACATATATTGTGGAAAGATTTCTTCACAGCCAATTGGAATTTCTTCCTGTGACCTTCGGTATTCTCCAGATAGGAATACTCATTCTTCTCAACAGGATAAGCTTTTATGATATCTCCGCCATTTCCTCGAAATACATGAAGGACAGCATGGACTATGGCTTTGTCATATTCATGAAAAGCGGCAGATTTACGGGAGCGGACAAGGCTGCAAGAACATGGTTCCCCGAGCTTAACGATCTGAACATGGACTATGTTATCAGAAGGAATGATACCGATCTTTTAAGGCAGATATGCAGCTGGATCGGCGGAGATGATACCGAAAAGGTCTGCTTTGAACGTGAAGGCAGGATAATCGAAGCCAAGCACTGGCTTGTGGAGGGAAAATCTAACGGTACTGTCCATTGCGTTACGCTCCGTGACGATACTCAGCAGCAGAAATATCTCCGTCTGATGCAGAACTTCAATGACAAGCTGGAGATAGAGGTGAATGAAAAGACCGACAGACTACGTCATGTGCAGAACGACATTATTATCGGCATGGCGAGTATCGTCGAAAACAGGGATAATAACACAGGAGGTCATATCAAAAGGACAAGCGATATCATAAATATTTTTGTGTCACATCTTATGATAAACGGTTCCTTCAGGGAGCTTAATCCCGAGGTGGCTGAATGTATAGTTAAGGCAGCCCCTCTCCATGATTTCGGAAAGATAGCCATTCCCGACGACATTCTCAATAAGCCGGGCAAGTTTACCGATGAAGAATATAATGAAATGAAGAAGCATTCGGAAAAGGGTGCTGTCATAGTTTCAAGGATACTCCAGAATTCCGATGATATCCTCTTCAAGAATATCGCCGTAAATGTCGCTCATTATCACCATGAAAAGTGGGACGGCTCGGGATATCCTTCGGGTCTGAGCGAAAAGTCCATACCCTTTGAAGCGAGGATAATGGCACTTGCCGATGTGTTTGACGCACTGGTCAGCAAGCGTGTATATAAGGAAAGTCTGAGCTATGACAAGGCGTTTAAGATAATCGAGGAATCCTGCGGTCAGCATTTTGACCCCGACCTTTGCAGGGAATTCCTGCACTGCCGTCCTCAGCTTGAAAAGCTATACGATTCATACACGGACTAAACTTATATTGGTGAAGGTCAGTGGTCATGCCCATTATCTTCGCTGTTTGATGTCAAAAATTTTGCCAAGTATTATGAAAGGCGGAAAAAAATGCTGAAAAAAATTCTTGCCTCTCTGTGTGCTGTCTGTATTCTGACAGGAGCATTGTCGGGCTGCAGCGGAGAGAATACTACGGCTCCCGAGCTTACCGAAACGGCTTCCGAGGCTCCTCAGACCGATAACACCGAGGAAAGCTCACCCACGGAAATGACTGAGAAAAACGAGGAAATAACGATCACCTTCAGCCATGGGGCAGGCTTTTATGACAATGAGATAAACCTTGAGATATTCTGCTCCGATCCCGATGCCCAGATACGCTATACCACCGACGGAAGCGAGCCGCAGCTGACGGACGAGCTATACGCAGGTCCCCTGCATCTTAAAGACCGCAGCACCGAGGGCAATCTTCTCAGCTCTGTTACGGGTATCAGTGCAGGCAGTAACTATACCCCGAAAAAGAGAGTGAAAAAGGGAAATGTTATCCGTGCAGCAGCCTTCCTGCCCGACGGCACCGTAAGCAAAATATTCAGCAGCACCTATTTTATCGGCATAGACCGACAGGCTGAATACGGAGATCTGCCCGTGATATCTCTTTTCACCGATACCGCAAACCTTTTCAACAAGCAGACGGGAATATACGTCCTGGGTCAGACCTATGAGGACTGGAAGGCAGAGCACGCAGGCGAGCATTACGAGGATTGGCAGGCTGTGGGAAATTATTCAAACAGAGGCATGGAATGGGAAAGACCCGTTACCTGTCAGTATCTTCCCGCAGACGGCAGCGAGGGCTTTGTTCAGGATCTCGGAATGAGGATAATGGGTGCAGCCTCAAGAAGTGCTGCCCAGAAAAGTCTGAAGCTCATTGCAAGAGAGGAATACGGCAGCAAAAATATAAAATACGAGCTGCTGCCCGATAATCTCCACTCGGACGGCGAAGGGAATGTTCTGAAATATAAGTCCTTCATACTGAGAAACGGCGGAAACGACTGTGATTTCGGAAAGGTCCGTGATCCTCTGTTCCAGCTGCTTTCCGAGAACAGACGCTTTGAAACACAGCAGGCAGCTCCATGCATAGTGTTCATCGACGGAGAATTCTGGGGGCTGTATTCACTAACCGAGGATTACAGCGACAATTATTTTGAAAACAACTACGGCATTGAGAAGGAAAACGTTGTTATCCTGAAAAGAGGCGAGATCGAGGACGGCAATGATGAGGACATTGAGCTTTATAACGAGATGTACGATTTCATCATGAGCAGCGATATGTCGGTAAAGGAAAACTATGACAAAGCCTCCGAAATGCTTGATATGGGCAGCTTTATGGATTACTGTGCCTTAAATCTCTACATAAACAACGAGGACAGCATTTTCAAGGACAATAGCTGGCGTATGTGGCGTGTGAGAGATGCTGACGGCAAAACCTCTGTTTCCGACGGCAAATGGCGTATGATAGTATATGATATCGACTACTCCGCAGGCATTTACAACAGCGGAAATGCCAATGTAAACAACATTTCCGAAGCGTTTCGGGAATTAAAGTCTAATGTGGAGGGCGAGGATAATCCCCGTAAGCCCGGCAATCTTTTATCAGCACTTTATAAAAACAGCGAATTCAGATGCGGATTCATAAATGCTCTGTGCGACATGAGGAACACGGACTTTGAAGCAAATTCGTCTGTTGACGCCCTTATTGAGCTTTATGGAAAATACAGCACAGCAGTTCCCGCCACCTTTGAGAGATTCGGACCCGATTGGGTCGCACAACAGGATACCGCAGAGTATTTTGAAATGAGAATAGCGGAGCTTGCAAATTTCCTTGACGGAAGATACCGCAAATTCCCCGATATCATGAAAAAAGCCCTTGACCTGTCAGACCCTGTGGAGGTTACTGTGGCAGCTCCAGAAAACGGCGGCGGTACAGTCATGATAAACAGCACTTTCCTTGACGCTTCGGCTGATTTTAAAGGGAAATATTTCCCCGACTGTCCCATAACCGTAACAGCAGTTCCTTCCGAGGGAAAGAGCTTTGTAAAATGGGAATGCGAGGGCTGCACCGTTTCCGACAAAAGCTCTCCCGAGGCAGAAATTACCCTGAGCGGAAGCTGTACAGTTAAGGCAGTTTTCGCATAAGGGAGGCAGACAGATGTATATTCAGAGCTTTAAGCGCTATGAAAAAAAGTATCTTCTGACCGAGGAGCAGTATCGGGCGTTTATTGAAAAGACCTCGGATATAATATGCCCCGACAGCTACGGGCTTCATACTATCCGCAATATCTATCTTGACACCGATGATTACACCCTAATAAGGCGTTCCCTTGAAAGACCCGTTTATAAGGAAAAGCTGAGGATAAGAAGCTACTGTGCCCCCGAGGAGGACACTGCGGTCTTTTTTGAGATAAAAAAGAAATATGACGGTGTGGTATATAAAAGAAGGATATCTCTTACATCGGGAGAGCTCAAAGAGTATCTCCGGTCAATGGAAAGACCCGAAAGCCTTGTGAAAACGGGAGATATACAGATATTCAACGAGATAGATCACCTTATGAAAAGAATGTCCCCCGTGCCGAAGGTCTGTCTTTACTATGACAGGCAGGCTTTCTTCGGAAGAGAGGACAAGGAGTTCAGAATTACCTTTGACAGCAATATCCGCAGCAGGACCGATGACCTGACCCTTGCAGATGACAGGGGAGAGCTGCTTGATACGGGAGTAGCAAATTACAAGCTCATGGAAGTTAAAACCACCGGTGCTGTGCCCCTTGATGCGGCAAGGATAATGTCTGAGCTTAAAATTTACCCCGTTTCGCTATCAAAGTACGGCGAGGTATATAAAAAAATGCAGTCTGAAAGGAGTTCTGCTTTATGCTGAACGGGATCTTTGATCAAATAACCGAAATGACAGGGCTTTCCCTTGCCCTTTCATTCGGTGCGTCGCTTTTATGCGGCATAATAATCGCAGCGGTGCATCGTCTGGGAACAAGGAGATATTCGAGAAATCTTATCATAACCATAGCCATTCTTCCCATAGTTGTGCAGTCCCTTATCATGATGGTAAACGGCAGCATCGGAACAGGCATTGCGGTGGCGGGAGTTTTCAGTCTTGTTCGGTTTCGTTCCGTACCGGGAAATGCCAGGGATATCTGTGCTATCTTCATGGCAATGGCAGCGGGGTTAGCTGTGGGAGCGGGCTATCTTTTCTATGCCGTAGTATTCACGGTGACTGTGAGCGTGATAATGCTTATAGCCGAGAAGCTTCTTCCCGAGAACAGGGAAAAGGATTTGCGCCGCCTGAAAATAACAGTTCCCGAGGATATGGAGTTCACCGGTGCTTTCGATGATATTTTTGAGAAGTATCTGTCCTACAGCGAGCTTGACAGCGTAAAGACCACTCACATGGGCACCATGTATGAGCTTGTTTATCTCATTCAGATCAAGGACATGGCAAAGGAAAAGGAAATGATAGACGCTATCCGCTGCCGCAACGGCAACCTTCCCATATGCAGCAGCCACCAGAATGACGGCATCGAAACACTGTAAAATAATGCTCCCGAAGGACAGCCTTACGGGAGCAATTTTTTTCTTATTCGGTCATAGGTTTCGGAAAATAATTATTCTCTTACCGCCTTAGCGGCTTTAACGGCATCAAAAGCGTCGCTAAGCCATTTTTCCTCAATATCCTCGACCTTGCCCGCATCGCACATTGCAGAAATTGCAGGGTCAACAGGCAGTCTGCCGAGGACCTTCAGACCGTAGCCCGCAGCCACTTCATCAATATGGCTCTCGCCGTAAAGATGGATCTTTTTGCCGCAGTCGGGGCATTCCACATAGCTCATGTTTTCCACAATGCCGAGAATGGGGATATTCATCATATTAGCCATACCCACAGCCTTGCCCACGATCATAGAAACAAGGTCCTGGGGCGAGGTAACGATGATAACACCGTCAAGAGGGATAGACTGGAAAACAGTAAGAGGAACGTCGCCTGTTCCCGGAGGCATATCAACGAACATATAGTCGATATCGTTCCAGATGACCTCGCTCCAGAACTGCTTTACAACGCCTGCAATAACAGGGCCTCGCCAGATAACAGGGTCGGAGGGATTTTCCAGCAGGAGATTTATGCTCATGATCTCAGCGCCGCCCGAGCTTTTTGCAGGGATAAGACCCTTTTCCGTGCCCGTAGCCTTTTCGGTTATGCCGAACATCTTAGGGATAGAGGGACCTGTGATATCCGCATCGAGAACAGCGGTGTGAGCGCCCGATTTTGCAAAGCCCGCAGCAAGAAGACCCGTAACCAGGGATTTTCCCACGCCGCCCTTGCCGCTGACGATACCTATTACCTTTTTAACGCTGCTTCCCTCGCCCAGCTTTTCAAGAAAGCTCTGGGGAGATTTCCTTTCGCCGCAGTCGGAGCTGCATGACGAACAGTTATGTGAACATTCGCTCATTTTGCGATACTTCCTTTCCTTGCGAAACCGCATTTCATATTTTGTAATTATTATACCGCTTTTTTCAGAAAATGTCAAATGCTGAATATAATTTTACAGGAGATACAAATTAAGTTTAAAATATACTTACAGATATTGATTTTATCGGGAAATTGTGGTATCATTTATGTATGCAGAAGCAAAAGACAGACAGGAGGCAAATGTATATGATATATCGTGACAGAGAAAAAAACAGTGATATTATAAATAAGCTTGATAAAACAGCAGAGAATGTTCCGATCCTATGGCTGCCGTGTATAATTATTCTTGCGGCAGTTTCGTTTATAAGCTTTGTTTTTGGGAAAATATCCCCAAGTAAGCATAATGATGAGGGCTGCCGAAAGCCCCTATGGAAAAGAGCAGTTGCTCTTGCCGCTGTATTTGCATTCACGGGAGCGTTTATTCCCGAAGCAGCCGACATAAGCTTTGCAATAAAAGCCTACGCTGCCGATGAGGTTGGAAGCGGTACCTGCGGAGAAAACGCAGACTGGACTCTTGACAGTGACGGCGTTCTTCGCATCACGGGCACAGGGGCTATGTTTGATTATGACTCAGCCTATGAAACACCATGGACCAATGAAGATGTTTTTTCGGCAGTGATAGATAACGGTATTACGTCCATAGGCAGATATGCCTTCGGAAAATGCTCTAATCTCGTCAGCGTATCCATTCCCGAAAGTGTGAGAAACATAGGTGAAAATGCTTTTTTCGGCTGTACCGAAATAACCTCGGTCACACTTCCCGACTCCATCGTATCAATAGGAGATAATGCATTTTCGGGCTGCTCGGGGCTTGTGTCGGTTGTGCTTCCAAGCAGCATTGCTCAGATAAATGACTTTACCTTTTACAAATGCACTTCTCTCAATAATGTAGTGATACCCGACAGCTGCCAAAAAATCGGAAGAAGTGCTTTTACGGGCTGCACCTCCCTTAAAAGAATGAAGGTGCCACCAAGTGTTACATATATTTATGCTGATTCATTTACCGGCTGCACAGACCTTGTTTTTTACGGAAAAAGAGGCTCATATGCAGAAAACTATGCATCGGAGCATGATAACATAACCTTTGAAGCAGAACCCTATACCATAACCATTTCCGAAAATGTTACCGTTACCCGTGGAGATGAAGTCCTTTCCTCGGGGGACGATATATATTCGGGTGATGTGCTTGTCATAACTGCAGCAGACCGTGAAGGATATATATACACCCTCACTGTAAACGGCAGTGATTTTACAAGCAGCGAAAGCTATACCGTAGCCTACGAGGACGTTTATATCACCATATCATATGAAGAAGACCCGAACAATATCTATACCATAACCATTCCCGAGCATATCACCGTTACCCGTGGAGCTGATACCCTTTCGTCGGGTGACAGGATATATCCCGGTGATAATATCATAATAAAAGCCGATGAGCTTGAGGGCTATGAGCTTGATTACATAAAAATGAACGAACAGAAGGTTTTCGACGGTGGACAATTCACTCTCGGCAAGGGAAACGTTGTTATCGAGGTCAGCTATAAGGAAAAGCAGAAAATCGGCTATAAGGTCACCTTCCCGGGATATATCACCGTAAAGTGCAACGGCGATGTCATATCCTCGGGCACAGTGGTCTATGAGGGGGACAAGCTAAGAATAACCGCCGATGATATCGTGAGCGGAAAGCGCCTCGTGTCGGTTTCTGTTAACGGAAGGGTCATAACAAACGGCAGCGAGTATATCGTTTCCGACAGCAATGTTAGTATCTCGGCACTGTATGAAAATGTCTATAAGGTCACATTCCCCGCCGAGGTAAAGGTCAGTCGTGATAATAAGACCATATCCTCGGGCAGCTCGGTTTATTCGGGTGATAAGCTCCTGATAACCGCCGAGGAAAGTATGCCCGGAAAACGTCTGAAAGCACTTTATGTTAACGGCAGAGAAATCAAAAGCGGAGATATTTACATCGTAAACGACTATGATGTTACTATTACTGCCGAATATGAGGAAGTTAAATATAAGGTCACCTTCCCCCAGGAGGTCGATGTAGTTATCGGCAAAACCTTCCTTGTATCGGGAGATTCTGTTCCCACAGGAAGCAGGCTTGTGATAAGCGCAAAGACAGTTTCGGGAAAAAGGCTTGTTTCACTAAAGGTAAACGGTCAGGATATCACAAACGGCAGCACATACACCGTAACCGATCAAGATGTGGTCATTACAGCCGACTATGAAAGCTTTGATAAGAACAGCTTTGTGCTTACATATCCCGACCATGTAAGAGTTACCTGCGGCGGCGAGGTCATTCCCTCGGGCAGCATAGTACATAAGGGCGACGTGCTGAAAATATCTGCCGAAGCTCTTGAAGGAAAAAAGCTAATCTCCCTGAAGGTAAACGGCAGCGAGATAAAGAGCGGCAGCACATATACCGTAACCGACAGAGATGTGGATATAACCGTGGAATATTCAGGCTCCGATGATGAACCCGACCCATACTACACCGTGACATTCCCCAATCATGTAACAGTTACCGTAAACGAAAAGGAAACAGCGTCGGGCAGCAGGATATATCCCGGGGACGAGCTTAAAATCATCGCAGACTATAGCCCCGGAAAAGCTCTTGTGTCCCTTACGCTTAACGGTGAGGAGATATACAGCGGCAGCACATATATC
>CAMAIG010000038.1 GCA_945835085.1 uncultured Ruminococcus sp.
AACCGCAGGGGAAGGAAAGGGGGAAATCTGCCCCGGCAGTAAAAGTCCAGGGATTTCCCCCTTTCCTTTCCTGAAGGTTGTCCCTTCGAATTCCCCCACCAAACTAACTTCATCAATTATAATAATAAGAAGCAGACTAATAATAAATACCTGCCAACACATTACATTAAGCGTGAAAATTTACAGAAGATTTGCTTTGTCAAAAACGTACTGCCCGCCGCAGAAATTATCTGCAGCGGGCAGTCTGTTGTCAATATTGATCGGTTTCCATATTACTCGTAAACCTTAAGCTCCTCGTCAACGATGGAGAAGTATTCCTCACGGGCAGCAACCCAGCTCTCAAACTGCTCATTTGCAATTCCCTCATAGAGAATGCTCATTACAGTATCGGACATGAGTGTGCTGATTCCGTAGCCGTAGTCATATGCCTGAGTGAACTTGTCGGAATCGTAGAAATCCATTGCAAGATCATACATCTCGGAGGTCCAGCCCGGGTTGTTTGCGAGATACTTTTCCTTTGCTGCCTGGATGTAGGACTCTTCGTAGTTAACAATTCTGTTGCAGTCGAGCCATGCCTTTACGCAGTCACCGTTTTCGGAGCCCTGTACCCACATATAGGAGAATACCTTGTTGGAAACGTAGTATGTATCGGAATCGGGTGCCTTGGGGAAGGGTACGATCTGGATAACGTCTTCGGGTCTGGACTTGGCAGCGTCGTTGTATGCCCATGTGCCCATTGCATAGAAGAGAGTGCTGTCATCAACGAATGCATCGCCGGGGCCTATCCAGCCTGTCTTGATAAGACCGGACTTGAAGATATCCTCAAGCACCAGCTGTGCCTTTTCGATCTTTGCACTTCTGAGGTTGTTTGTAAACTTTGTGCCGTCGTATGTTACCATTGTATCGCCTGCGGTGTATACGAATGCATTTGCCCACCAGCCGCCGATGCCGTAGCGGTCGCCGTTGCCGTTTTCAACGAAGGTCTTCATCATGTTAACGAAAGCGTCCCAGTCCCACTTGCCGTCAAGATACATCTGATAGGGATCGTCAAAGCCCTCGTTTTCAACAGTGGTCTTATTGTACATAAGCACCTGAGTATCGTTGAAGCTGTAGCCGAGAGGAGCGATATAGTGCTCGCCCTTCCATGTGAACTTATCCGCAACGTCCTTTACTTCAGCCCACTTGGGATCCTCCCAGTCAACCAAGGAGTCGATAGGCTGATACTGGTTCTTGGAGATATCGTAGGGGAAGGTTCTCCACTCATAAACGAAGATGTCGGGAGATGTTCCGCCGAGGATAGAGGTTGCGAGAGCGTCAAATCTCTGGTCGCTGGTGGTGGGGATATACTCGATCTTTGCACCGTATGTATCCTCGAAAAGTGCAAGCTCGGGGCTTCTTTCGGGGGAGTCGTTTGTGGGGTTAAGGTCGTAGATACCGAGCCATTTCAGGGTCTTGCCGGAAATATCAACATCAACTGTTTCCTCCAGAGCATCAACCTCGATGTTGTCGCCTGTCCACTCGGTTGCGGAAGTGGTGGTTACGTCATTTGCGTTTGTTTCGCCGGAATCGCTGCCGCAGCCTGCAAGTGATGCGCTGAGGCTAAGTGCCATTGCTCCCGCAATGAGCTTTTTGTAGTTTACCATTGTTTTTTCCTCCTGTTATTAATTGCTTTTAAAAATGTAATCGTTTGCATTAATTTCACAATAATTATACCACATTAATAAAAATAAGTCAACAGGAAATAATTAATTTGTGTAAAAAAATTGAGATACCCAGAAGTTCTGCTTCGGGATATCTCAGCTGTTAAAAAATCAAGCCATTTATTTTGCACAACCTTGGTTAATTATTGCTTTGTCAAAAACGTGCCACAGGCACCTTTTTGAAATTAGATTTTGTTGGAACTTCTTTAAAGGGGAGGCGGTCTTGTTCGCCTCCCCTCGAAATGCTGTCGCATTTCTCACCCCTTGCTCCGTTCTTGAACGATAAGGGGATTTCGCAGATAAACTTTGTTTATCATTGCGGAACGGGCGACCAAAGGGCGCTGCCCTCTGGACACCTGCCACCTTTGGAAAAGGTGGACGAAACTTTTAACTTGCGCTTATTTGTGCAGAATTTCTTTTTTTGTGATTATTCGATAGGTTTTGCTTCCGGACTCTCCAAAATTATTCCGTTACCTCGGTGCCTCCCACGGGACGTATGTAAAGCTTATAGCAGCTGCCCTTGCCGAAAACCGCTTCCATTCTCGCAGCGTATTCATCAAGGAGATCACATGGTACAAATGACTGTATCGTGCCTGCAAAGCCGCCGCCATGAACTCTTACCGCACCTCTGCCCTTCAGAACGTCCTCAGCCATGTAAAGACCCATGGAAATACCCTGCTCGGCGGGGTTTTTCACTGCAAAAACGTTCTGGAGATACTTGAAGGAGCTGTTTCCGCTCTCGGTAATGAGCTTCAGAAAGCTGTCAATATCGCCCTTTCTGAGAGCCTCAGCCTCCTTGCCCACACGCTCGTTATCGTCAAAGAAATGGAAGGCTCTTGAAACGGCTCTGTCGCCGCAGGCTTTTCTCACTTCCGTAATATTCTCCATGACCTGAGCCTTGGTGATATCACGAAGCTCCTTCTTCCCGAAGAATGCCGCAACCGACTTCATTTCGGCGGGGATAGCCGCATATTCGGGGGTAAGGTCTGCATGATTTCCCTTTGTGTCCACGATGCAAAGAGCATAGCCCGAGGACGCAAAATCATAGGAGATAGCGTCGATAACGGGGTTTGCGGTGTCCTCAAAATCTATGGTGATAAATCCGCCCACGGAGGAAGCCATCTGATCCATAAGTCCCGAGGGCTTGCCGAAATAAACATTTTCGGCGTACTGAGCTATCTGGGCTATCTTCACAGCCGAAACCTTTCCCTCATTGCAGAGGTATGAGAAAATTGTGCCGATAAGCACTTCAAATGCCGCAGAGGAGGAAAGTCCGCTGCCCTTTAAAACATTTGAGGTGGTGTATGCTGTAAATCCGCAGGTATCAAGCCCTGCATTCTTAAAGCCCGCAGCCACTCCTCTGATAAGAGCTGCGGAGGTATTCTTCTCGCTTTCCTTTACCTCAAGGTCGGAGATATCAACAACGTCCTCGGGAAAGCCCTCGGATTTTACTTTAACTATGCTGTCACCCGTTGGGGAAACCACTGCAATAACGTCAAGTCCCACAGCTGCAGCCATTACACAGCCACGGTTGTGGTCGGTATGATTTCCGCCCACCTCTGTTCTGCCGGGGGCGGAAAAGATCCTTATCCCGCTATTGCTGCCGTAAAGCTCCTCAAAATTTTTCACAGCGGCGGCGTATCTTTCCTTCTGCATTGAAACGGCGTCACTGCCGTAAAGTCTTTCGAGAGTTTTATCGATAATTTTCATAAAACGGCGTCCTTTCGATTAAAGATATTTTTCAACGTCCATATCCTCGTCGGGATTGTTAATAAGATATCCCAGGATATTTTGGTAAGCTCCCATGGGATTTGCCCTGATACGCCCTGCAATAAGCTCTGCCTGCTGCCTGTCGGGAGCGTAGAAGGACATATCAATTAGCCTTTCGCTTCCGTCCATCAGAACAAAATGCACATTGCAGCCGTTTTTTATATCCTCCACGGTGCAGCTGCAGGAGGCATCTCTCTTTAGCTTTGCAAAGAATGAGAAAGCAGCCTTCAAAAGCTTTCTGCGAAACACCACATGGATATACTTATTGAAATATTCGGAGCCGAGCCGACCCTTTTCCGTCAGGGTGATATTTCGGGTAATGGTCCCGTCGGGCAGTGCTGTCTGCTCGGAGATCACAGAGCCGTTTTCGATAAGCTCGTTAAGTGCGTCCGAAAAATAGAAATAGTTTATGACCTCGCTGTCCTCGGAAACAGCCCTTAGCTGCTCCTCGGTCACAGTTCTGTCAAGCTTGTCCAGAATATAACACAGCAGGATCTTTACGCTGTGAACGGAGTTAAGCTCCGGATTTGTCATCTGCTGACCCGGCATTTTCCTTGTCCTTTCCGTCCTTATCCGCTGAGTTATCCTTACCCTTTCAGAAGTTGGGGTAATCCAGCATATGGGACAGTATCGCAATATTTGCGGCAGCCTCCACCACGGGAACTGCACGAAGCACCACGCAGGGGTCATGTCTGCCCTTGATCTGAATAGTATCGTTTGTGAGATTGCTGTAATCTATTGTGCCCTGGGGCTGTGCAATGGAGGGTGTGGGCTTGAATGCAACACGGAAGATTATGGGCATTCCGCTGGAAATTCCTCCAAGTATGCCGCCGTGGTTATTGGTCTTTGTCTTGACATAGCCGTGGTCGTCAACGAAAAATTCGTCGTTGTTCTGGCTGCCGAGCATTTTTGAAGCCTCAAAGCCTGCACCGAATTCGATTCCCTTTACAGCGGGAATGCCGAATACCAGCTGAGCAATGGTGTTTTCCAGTCCCTCAAACATAGGTGAGCCGATGCCTGCGGGAACGTTTGTTATCGCACACTCCACAACGCCGCCAACGCTGTCAAGGCATTCTCTTGCCTTTGCGATGTCGTTGTACATGGCAGTGCCCTTTTTGTCGTTAAGAACGGGGATCTTCTTGTGTCTGAGGTCAATGATAGTTTCCCTGTCGATATTGCAGGGGTCAAATTTTGCGTCCTTGATGTTATGCACCTGTGCAATGTGAGCGCCTGTGTAAATGCTCCTGCGCTCAAGAATCTGACCGCACACCGCTCCTGCGAAAACGAGGGGGGCTGTGAGCCTGCCCGAGAAATGGCCTCCGCCTCGGACGTCATTGAAGCCTCTGTATCTCACGGCTCCCGTGTAATCCGCATGACCGGGGCGGGCAAGGTGGGAAATATTCCCGTAATCCTTGGAATGCTGGTCGGTGTTCTGAATGAGAGCCATAAGGGGAGTGCCTGTGGTGCGGTTATTGAGCACGCCCGACATAATGCTGGGAAGATCTGCTTCCTTGCGGTGGGTGGAGGTAGCGTCGTTTCTCGGCGCACGCCTTGCCATAAATTCCCTCAGCTCTTCAAGGTCGATATATTCTCCGGGAGGGAGATTGTCGATTGTTACTCCGATAGCGGGTCCGTGGGACTCGCCGAAAATGGAGATGCTGATGTTGTGGTTCCAGAATGAGGACATTGGGGTTCTCCTTTCTTGCTCTTACAGCACTTCAAATCTGCCGCCCAGAGCCTTGTAATCCTCAAAAAAGCGAGGATAGCTTTTGTTTACATTTTCTGCTCCGTGAATGATAACGGGTCCTTCGGAAACGGTTGCCGCAATAGCTGCCGCCATAACGATCCTGTGGTCATTGCAGGAATCCACTTCGCCGCCCTTAAAGCTCTTCACGGGGTCTATGATAAGGCAGTCATCTCCTGCGGTCACCCTGCCGCCTATGGCATTAAGGGCATTGGCAACGCAAACAAGACGGTCGCTTTCCTTTATTTTAAGCCTTGCAGCGTTTATTATCCTTGACTGCCCTGTTGTGAAGCTGCCAAGGACCGCAAGTATGGGCACAAGGTCGGGGATATCTCCCACATCAACGGTAAAGGCTGATAATTCTTTGCCGCAGCCCTCTATTATCTCAACAATATCTTTGTCGCCCTGCACCGAATTGGGGTCAAGGTTTGTGATCCTTACCTCCGAGCCGAGAGCGTTTGCGGTATAGAAGAATGCCGCCTGAGAGTAGTCGCCTTCAACGCTTATCCTGCATGGTGAATATTTCTGACCGCCCTTAATGAGATAAAGGGGCAGACCGTCCATATCCGCTTCCTTAATATTAACGCCGAAATTTTTCAGCGCCGCAATTGTCATATCCGCATAGGGCTTTGACTGCAGGGGAGAGGTGAGCTTTATCACCGAGTCTTCCTCACATAAGGGAAGCGCCAGCATAAGCCCCGTAATAAACTGTGACGAAACATCGCCCTCTAAGGTGTATTCACCTGCACGGAGCCTGCCATTTATCTCAATGGGCAGACCGCTCTGAGGCTCAAAGGTCACGCCCTTTTTGGGAAATTCCCTTGTATAGGGGGTTATGGGACGGGTAGGGAGCTTTGCTCTGCCGTCAAATGTTGCATTTGTGCCAAGAGCAGCCGCAACGGGTATCATAAACCTGAGAGTTGAGCCGCTTTCGCCGCAGTTTATGTAAGCCTTTTTGGCAGGAGTTTTGATGCCGCTGACGGTGTATGTACCCTCGTCTGCAAGAATTTTTGCGCCCAGAGCCTCCATTGCACCTGCGGTTACATTAATATCGTCCGACTCCGTAACGTTGCAGATCTCGGAAACGCCGCCTGCAAGAGCCGCAGCGATTATCATTCTGTGGGAATAGCTTTTCGACGAGGGCGCTTTCACCGTGCCGATAAGCTTTGAGGGGTAAATTTTTATATCCATATTAAATGCCTTTCGGAAAATTATTTTAAGAAACCGAGGAAATCCTCCACGGTCATTTTCACGGGTGAGGAAGCTCCTACATCGGAGCAGATTATGACGCTGATGCTGCCTCCCGCACGCTTTTTGTCATTAAGACAAGCGCCGCCAAGCTGTTCGGTGGAAGGCTCCACGGAAATTTTAAGCTCATATTTTTCAAGGCAGCCCACAAGCTCCTCTGCAAGACCCTCACGGCACATTTGCTTTTTTTCTGCAATTTCCGTAATAAGCTCCATGCCCTTTGCAACGGCTCTTCCGTGGGAAATTCCCGTGTAATTATAGAACTGCTCAATGGAGTGACCGAGAGTGTGACCGAAATTGAGGAGCATTCTTTCACCCTTGTCAAACTCGTCTGCCTCCACCACGTCACGCTTTATAGAAACGCAGCGGATAATAATATCCTCCATGACCTCCATAATATTTCCGATATTGTGGGAGCTTAGAATGTCAAAAAGCTCCTTCGACTTTATCATGCCGTATTTAACGACCTCGCCCATGCCGTCGATGAGAAAATCACGGGGGAGGGTTTCAAGGGTGTCGATGTCGCAGATAACGAGATTTGGCTGCTTGAAAGCGCCCACGAGATTTTTTCCCTCGGGAATGTCGATAGCGGTCTTTCCGCCCACCGAGGAATCCACCTGAGCAAGAAGTGATGTGGGTATCTGGATAAAATCCATGCCACGAAGATAGGTTGCGGCTGCATAGCCTGCCATATCACCCGTAACGCCGCCTCCTACCGCAACTATGGCGTCGGAGCGTGTAAAATGGTTCTTTGCGAGAAAACCGTAAATTCTGTTCAGAGTATCCGAGCATTTGGAAGCCTCGCCGTGGGGAAATGTGAACAGCTCAGCCTCAGAGCCGCCTGCCCTCAGTGCTTCCGTTATCTTTTCGGCGTAAAGGGGCGAAACGTTGTCATCGGATATCACGGCAAATTTCCTTGCCTTTGTTGCCTTTCCGATAAGCTCATTGCAGTCTGCAAGAAGCCCTCTGCCGATAAGAACCTCGTATTTCCTTGAAGCGTTAACTTTTATAGTGGTCATAGTGTTCTCCTTTTTACCGGTCAAAAACAAGTGACTCCGTAACTATGAACAGAGTCACTTAATTGTGTATATTATTGTATGTCGGCAAGAATATCCTCTGCCGCATCGAGCTGTCCCTGTCTTTCGTCACCGATAGCGCCAAGCTCCTCGGAATTTGCGGAAACATACTCCGAAGCCTGCACCACGGGATTATTTTCCGCAGCGTCCTCCCTTGTGCATGAGCAGAGGAGCACTGTCAAAAGCAGAACGGGGATAAACAGCTTCATAGCTCACAGCTCCTTTTATCGGTTGATCTTGCAGTTTGGCATACATTCCTGAAGATGTGCCAGCTCGTCAAAATCCTTGGTGCTGATAAGCTCAATGCCGCTTATGTAAAGCTTTTTCATGCCGTCAAGCTCATAGATAGGTGAAAGGTCCTCAATGGGATTGTTGGAAAGCTTCAGCCAGCCGAGAGTCCTCAGCTCCGAAAGAATTGTGATATCCGTTATCTGGTTATTTTCAAGATAGATCTCCGTCACCGCAGACATACGCCACAGGGGAGTGATGTCTGTTATCTCGTTGTTCTGGAGATGCACTCTGTCCATAAGGGACATATCGTTAAGAGCGCCGATATCCCGTATCTTGTTGTCATTGAGCTTTAAAAGCTTCATTCCCTTCATTCCCGCAAGAGCGGAAATATCGGAGATGCTGTTGTCCGAAAGGTCGAGATTTGTGAGGTTGGTAAGATTTTTCAGAGGAGAGATATCGGTGATATTGTTGCTCCTCAGGTGAAGGGTCGTAAGGTTTGTAAGTCCTCCGATAGGGGTAAGGTCGCTGATATTATTCTTGAAAAGGGACAGTGTACGAAGCTTTGTCAGACCCTGAATACAGGAAAGGTCGCTGATATTGTTCTGATAAATATGCAGCTCGGTGAGATTGAGCATATATTTAAGGTCTGCGATGTCCTCGTTGGTAAGTCCTAGGTTGTTGAGGGTAAGTGAAGTAAGGTCGGTGGAATACTCAACGCCCTTGATGGTGATAAAATCGGGCATTTCCGCCATAGCGGCTTCCTTTGCGCTGACAGCCGCACTGACCTCGGGGAGATCGGAGCCGTTGAGATAATCAAGCTTTGATTTCGGAATAAGGGTAGGCAGTGACTCGTCCTGCATATCCGCAAGCTGATTTTCGAGAGAATCCACCTTTGAAACAAGCTCGTCCCTTGAAAGCTCGCCGTTGCCATGGGAATCGTCCGCCGCAACGCCGCTGCTGCAGCCTGCCGCAAGCGCCATCACCGACAGCATGAGCAGTGCTTTCAGACGACAAAAAATATTCATTTTCATATATTCACTGCTCCTTTCCGATGACGGTACACGCACCTATACTTATACACTTACATTATAATGCATTTTGGGACATTT
>CAMAIG010000039.1 GCA_945835085.1 uncultured Ruminococcus sp.
TTCCATAATTTACCCCTCGTTGTTTTTCAGAAAAGACAAGTCCTCACGCCTGAGCAATGCTTCATCATTCCAGCCAACTTGATTCTGATATGAGCTTGGGGAGGTTGTCATCATATCCGCACATATCATCAGCATTATCGGCGCAACAGCTTTCACAGGTGACGACTGATATATATTTTCACTTTTGTTGTCCTCATTAATAATGCTGCCTTTTGTAAACATTCCGTTGAATTTGCAAAGAAAGTCAAGTGCTTTTTCAGCTTTTTCTACAGGAATGTTAATAAGCTTTGCTATGGTTTTGGCACGCACAGCCTCTTTCCAATTTAAGGATAGCATATAATGCAATATTTTCAGATTTGATTTATCTCCGAGAAATGCAAAAAGCTCTGCCATTTCATCTGTAATTTTGAGCCGTTTTGCAAAGCCTTCCTTGGGCTGCTTTACAAGAAAATAGTATTCCAGATCCTTGTTGAGCCGCATATAGCTGAAGCCTTCCTTGCTGCTCAGCTCCGAAACAGTGATGCTGTCTGTAACATTAAGCTCGGGACGGTCATAATAGTATTTGTTGGCTGCCCATGAGGCAGTCTGAATTGCCCATACATATTTCATTGCCTGTTCAAAGAACAGCTTTTCGGAGTTTTCGGAGCTTTGGAACGATTTCTGCAGCTCATCAATTATCTGCTGAACAACGGAAGCATCCTCCTTTGCTCTGCCGTAAAGATAGTCTATGGATACGCCAAAAAAGTCTGCGATTTTCGGCAGCAGATCGCCGTCGGGATAACTGCCGTTCTCCCATTTGCTGACTGCCTGGGGACTTACGCCCAGGTGAGCGGCAAGGGTCTCCTGTGTAACATTATGCTCCTTGCGAAGCCTTTGCAGCTGTGATGAAAATACTGTATCCATCTTTTGAAATCTCCTTTTGCTTGATTTTATTACAGTATATCACAAACAGCGGTTGTTGTAAATGCTTAGTTTGGGCGGCAATTCTACTTTCGGAAGATATTTTTACCAAATACAACTAAAAGTTTATTCCGCAAAAAATTTAATCAAAATATTACTTTATAATAGATCCGCTGTATTTGTCTTTACCGTTGTTTTGAATAATTCTTTATGGCACTCTGCCTAATGACCGCCTGCCCTTTTATGATTTCTAACAGAACTTACCCTCAAAAGCCACCCCCCGTACTTACGGCTGAACGCAAAATAAAGGAATGACAAAGCCGGACCCCGTTATTGCGACAGACCGCTTAATGTAAGTAGCCGAAAAAAATTTCCGCACCTCATCTCAATATCCCGGAAATATTTTCACAATCATTTTTTCGCAAAAAACATCATTTTTTAATAAAATAGCTCTTGCAAAAATCAGTGAAACATGGTATAATCAGTGTAAGTATAAATATATCTATTGAAATGAGGATGATCTACTCACATGGCTGAGCTTGTTTACAACGAGCAGGGCAGACTGCTTTTTACAGAAGAAATGCGTAAGGAATACACTATCCTTATCCCCAATATGCTCCCCATACATTTCAGGCTCCTTGAAAGAGTTTTCAATAACCGAGGCTATCGTGTAAAGCTGCTCACCACAATGGGCAGACAGATAGTTGACGAGGGTCTGAGATATGTACATAACGATACCTGCTATCCCGCCCTTCTCTGCATAGGTCAGTTTATCGACGCACTGAAATCGGGAGAGTACGACGTCAATAAGACCGCTCTTATGATGATACAGTCGGGCGGCGGCTGCAGAGCGTCCAACTATATCCACCTTATCCGCAAGGCTCTGAAAAAATGCGGAATGGAGCAGGTTCCCGTAATTTCACTGAACCTTGCAAGCCTTGAGAAAAATCCCGGTTTCCATCTCACTCCCGCTTTGCTTGCGGAGCTTATCGTTTCCGTTTGCTACGGCGATGTGCTGATGCTCCTTTCAAATCAGGTTCGCCCCTACGAAAATAACAAGGGCGACTGCGACAGGCTCATTGACAAGTGGATAGACAAGCTTATCGAAACCAATGCAAGCTTTACGAATTTTGACAAGGTTTCCGCCGAGATAGTCAAGGATTTCGAGAATGTCCCCTACACTCCCGACCCCGACAAGATAAAGGTCGGCGTTGTGGGCGAGATCTACATCAAATACTCCCCTCTCGGAAACAATAACCTTAACAAATTCCTTGAATCCGAGGGCTGCGAGGTCTACTGCCCGGGACTTATAGATTTTCTCATTTTCATGGGCGATCATCACGTTGTTGAAACCGAGCTTTACCATGTCAAATACAAGAAATACGTTGTTTCAACAGCGGTAAAGGGCTTCTTCAAAATGATGCAGAACAAGATAATCAAGGCTGTTAAGGGCACAAGATTTTTCGGTCCAACTCCCTTTGAGAAGGCTAAGAAGGAGGTCGAGCCCTTTATCTCCCCCGCAAACAAAATGGGCGAGGGCTGGCTCCTGACCGCCGAAATGATAGATATGATAGACATGGGCATCAACAATATTGTATGCGCACAGCCCTTCGGCTGCCTGCCCAATCACATCATCGGCAAGGGCATGATAAGAAAGCTCAGGGAAACATATCCCCAGTCAAACATCGTTCCCATCGACTACGACCCCGGAGCTACACGAGTTAACCAGGAAAACAGGATAAAGCTAATGCTGTCCACCGCAAGACAGCAGATGAACGAAAGCAAAAAGGCTGATTAAGGAGGAGATACTATGGCATTAAAGGGAATCAATTCTTACAACAATCTCTATAACAGCTCATTTTACACCAATATGTCCAATAACGGCAAGAATTCATCGGGTCTGCTGCAGCGGGCTTATGCAAATCTTGCAAAATCAGGCTCCGTAAGCAGTGCCGCAAGAGCTGCCTCAAAGGCATGGCTCAAAGGCTCCGAGAACACCACCGAGAATGACGCAAGCTCCGAAAGCTCCACAGGAACTTCTGCGGACAACGCCATTAATCTCAGGAACAATTCCGCTTCAATGCGCACATCGGCATTCAATGCAGTTGCTTCGGCGGGCAAGAGCGACGAGGATTTTATCGCTTCCGTAAAGGCATTTGCCGAGAACTACAACAGCACTGTGAAAACTCTCCAGAAGTCGGACAACTACATTGCCGTAAGCAGCGGCATAAATATGGTCAACACCACAAATTCCTATGCAGGCTCACTTAAAAGAGCGGGCATAACGCTCAACGATGACAACACTCTTTCCGTTGACGAGGAAACCATGAAGAAGAATATCACCACCGCAAAGCAGCTTTTTGACGGTAATTATTCCTATGGCGGCAAGATGATGAAGAAGGCGTCCAATCTCCAGACCATCGCCAATTTCTCATCAAGCAACGGTGCAGGGCTTTATAACCGCAACGGTTTGTATTTCTGATTAAAATGATACATATGAAATGCCGCAGATTTTTGCGGCATTTTTCATGTCCCGCCATCAAAAAGTATAAATTACACAAATATTACAATTAGTAATCAAAACGGTAATCCTGTTGCAAATGAAATGAATGTGTGCTATACTTTAAAAAGTGTTCAGACATATCTCTATCTTTGAAAGATACTCTAAGCTTTTGAAAGGAAGATCTTATGGCAAAAAGACGCACTAAAATTGCTGCAACTTATTTTCTTACAATAATCATCTCGCTAGTGGTCATAGGCGGTGCAGCTTATTTCGGAATAACAAAATACCTGAGTTCAACGGGCAATTCAAATGACAACGTGATAAAGCCCGTGGAAAACACTTCACCCGTTTCGGGAGCAGATTATGCACCCACCGCCGCAGACTGCCAGACCCTCCTTGCCATATATGAGCCGGAGAAACGCCTTACCGCTGCCTGCTTCATGCTTGTGAGATTTGATGCCACCGATAATCAGATAGTTCTGTGCCCCATGCAGTCGGATATCTGCACCGAGCTTGACGGAAAAAGCAACACCCTGTACGAATTCTACCGCATAGGCGGCTCCACAGAGGCTGTTAAGGCTGTGGAAAAAGCAACGGGCATCAAGATCGACAGATACATTAAATTCACTCGTGACAGCTTTACCCTGTTTTCAAACTACATGGGAAATATCTCCTACGATGTTCCCTATAATCTCATTTACGAAAACCCCGAAACAGGTGAAAGCACTGTTATTAAAGAGGGCGAGCAGATACTTGACGCCGTTTCTCTCCGCAAGGTGCTGACCTATCCCCTTTACAGCGGCGGTGAGGAATACCGAGCAAAGGTCGTGGGCACAATAGCCGCTTCACTTATAAATTCGGGTGCGACGGGCATTCTCCATGACGCTATGGACTCGGTTTTCACCGATATTATAAACAGCGACATTGAAACCAACATCACCCGTTACGATTACGATGAAAAGGCGCCTGCAATGAAATACGTCATCGAAAAGAACCGCAGCCCCGCCCAGCTTATCATACCCTCAGGCTCCTACAACGAAAACAACTGCTATGTGCTGGAGGACAGCTTCCTCAATGCCCTTGCGGCAAGGTTTACAGCTGAGGAATAATCAGCGAACCGGCAGCGAGCCAATGCAGGCAGCGAGCCGCTGCAGCCAACTCGTTGGCGAAATGGCAAAAACCATTGTTTTGCGGCTCGGGCAGCGAGCCACTGCAGGCAACTCGTTGGGTAAATAGAATAAACTCTTTTGTTTTGCGGCTCGGGCAGCGAGCCGCTGCAGCCATCACGTTGGTTAAATAGAAAAAGCTCTTTTGTTTTGCGGCTCGGTAACGTAAGTATCGAAGCCATTTCAGCAAAGACTGTTTATGTTCGGCACAATATTATGACTTATCAAAAAAATTACGGCTGATACAGCAGATAATTGCTGTATCAGCCGTTTTTTTTATAACATTCCAAGCCTTCTCAGAAATTCCGCCGAGCTTCTCTGCCGCTCAATGGAGGAGGTTTCGATAAGCACCGTCGCATCGGGACAGTATTCTGTGATAAGCTCTTTAAACTGCTCCCAGTCGATACTGCCCTCCCCTACCGCAAGGTGAAGGTCCTCCTTCAGATCGTTGTCGTTGATGTGCATATGCTTTACATAGGGAGAAAGAGCCTTGCACCAGGCTTCGGGATCCTTGCCGAAAACTGCCGCATGAGCATAGTCAAGGCAGACTCCGAAATTATCGTATGCCGAAAGCTTATCAGCAAGGGCTGCAAGCATATCCGGTGAATCGTCGCACATATTTTCGATGTAGATGCTGATATCGGGATTTTCCTCCAGGATCCTGCTCCAGAAATCAATGTTGCATCTGAGCCAGTTGTTAACATATCCTTCCGCCTTGAAAAAGGGGTTATGGTTGGTGTGGAAAACCACTGCACCCGCTCCCAGAATACGGGCAGCCTCAATGCTCTGCTTTATTCTAAGCTCCGATATCTCCCTTATGAGCCTGTCACTGCTGAAAACAAGGACATCAAAGAAATCCCCGTGCATGGTTATAAGCTCGGGCAGCTTATGGGAATGGTATATTTTAGCCATCGCCCTGACCTTGTCCATATCGTCCAGGACATCGGGGCTCCAGAAATCGTTATATTCAAAGCCAAGCCCGTATTCTTCCGCAAGGCTGAGGCTTTCCTCCAGCCTGTTGATATCGGGTATCAGCAGAAACCTGTTCATATTGCTTTTCAGCTCCTTATAATAACGGCGCTTATACCGAAGCTCCGATATAAGCACCGTTTATCCTTTAATCCTCGCCGTCGCCGAAATCCGTTGCTTCCATGAGCTTGTTCCAGGTATTATTTACACTTGCAGCACATTCGCAGTATTTCTCGGATATCATTTCAACGGGTATACCCAAGGCTTCCGCAGAAGCACGCATTTTAGTCCATTCGGCATTCTCATAGGAAAGTATCGTATCAAACAGCAGACCTGCTCTGCCCTCTCGGGAGATAAGTGCGTTCTTGACCTCATCGCTGATAGGTATCTGAGCAAGAACATCTGCAAGGGGCATCTGCATAAGCTTTCCAAGGGTGGAGAACATTCCCATGAGATAAGCCTCCGAGCGGGAAATGTCCATATTATCGGCAAAATCCAGCAGCTCCGAGCAGAAGCTTCCTCGGAGGAAGGAGAGCTTTATCAGCTCGTCGGGCATGGAGCCGTCGTCTGCTTTGAAGGAAAGCAGATATATCCACTGCTTGAGCTGACCGAGTCCCAGTATCACAAGCGCCTGCTTAACGGATTTTGCACGGTTTCTCAGGGCAAAGTATGCCGAATTTACAAGCTTCAGCAGTGCATATGTGAGGGAAACGTCCCTGGAAACTATCTCCTCGATCTCGTCGATATCAGGCTCGTCACGGTTAACAGCCACCATGAGCATCATGAAATTGCCCTGCATGACCTTTGATTTCTGGAGAGAAGCGGGTATTTTATCAGCAACATAGCTTCCCTGGAAGCCTGTGCAGCCGTAAAGCACAGCCTTTTCGTATGCTTCGGCGCAGTCGATATTATAAGCGATCATGCTCTTGCCGAAGGACTTGCCTATCCTGATGATATTTTCAAGAGAGGGGTCCTCATGATTTCTGAAATTCACCTTGATATAGTCAACGATATCAAGGACGCCGAAATATCTCGGTGCAAACTCAAAATCCACCACAGCGACCTTATATCCCGACTGCTTGAACTTTGTGATAAGGGAGTGGGACATGGGGTTAGTGATGAGGGTGTCCTCTATCTGGATAACGAGCTTATCCGTATCGAACATTTTCGGGATATTTTTCACCAGGAGATTTTTTGTGAAGGTGATATATGCGGTTTTTCCGCCGATAAAGCTGCCTGTGTCCATAGACGACAGGAAATTCTCTATTGCATTTGCAGCGGAGGTATCGTCTGCCTGCCACATCTCCACCTGATCGTCGGCATACATTATCTCATAGCCAACGGCCTTCTGATCCTTATCCATAATGGTTTGTCTGACAATATACGGCTCCATAAATACTTACCGCTCCTTTATAAAGCAATTTCTATCTGCATAAAAGCATTTTTTCATCTGCTATTGTATATTCAAGAATATTATACCACATCTTGTATAAAATTTCAACAGTATAAAGCAATTTTTTTAGAACTTTTTTCGATTATTTACAAAAGTGACAAATGCTCTGTATCAGGCAAAAAAAATGCCCCGATTAGCGTCGGGGCACTGCTTTCATTACGAAAGCAAGACAAAACAAGGAAGATAACGAGTTGCTCTGCTGTCTGCATCAGCAGAACAGTGGGTATATCAAAATTCCGCAATGGAATCTGATGACTTAAATTTCGGGGAGGGCGAATTCATAGCCAGCCGCCCTTATCCTGTCGATAGCTTCGGGAAGTATCTCACAGTTGGTGGCGGAAACGCTGTGGAGCAGATAAACTGCACCGCCGTGAGCCGCTCCCGATACTCTTTCCAGGGCTTCTCCAGCATCGGGCTGGTCGTTAACGTTCCAGTCGCAGTAGGCAAAGCTCCATAAAAGAGTCTTATATCCGCAGTCCTTGACCTCACAAAGCGCCTGCTCGGAGTATTCGCCGCAGGGAGGACGGAACAGGGTCATTTCATAGCCGTATTTTTCCTTGACAAGCTCATGGAGGGACATTATTTCGTTCCTTGCATCATTGGGGCTGAGCTTGGGGAGAGAAGCGTGGTCCATACCGTGATTGCCGATAACGTGACCCTCGTCTATCATACGCCTGACAAGCTCTTCATTTCGCTTGGCGTAATCCCCCGTAAGGAAGAACACAGCCTTAACGTTTTTATCCCTGAGCGTGTCAAGTATCGGCGCAGTATAGCCGTTTTCATAGCCCTGATCGAAGGTCAGGCAGACCGTATCGCTGTCGGTCATGGCATAGGCGCCGTATTTATAAAACTGTTCGTTGAACATTATAGCGCCCAGGGGACAGTTTTCGTCGTTAACCTCACGCCCCTGACCGTATCCGTAAAGGGTATTGTCCAGAGCGTATGCGGCTGAGGGGAATGACATCAGGACCGCTGCTGCAAGAACAAAGGGTATCAGCCTTTTAGCAGTCATATTAAGCCTCCTTTTTCGCAGAATATCTATCATAAACATGATGAGCGAAAGCATCATCATGGGACAATGATAGCATATGCGGATTTCGGGGACTTAACCCTGCCCTTATTTTCTTGCCTGATATAATTATACCATATACTCTGAAAAATACCACTACAATTTGGTTACAATTCGGTAATTTTCTGAACTTTCATCATTCTGTCACATAACAGAATGGACGAAAAAAGACGCCGCAGGAAAAAGCTCCCCGGCGCCTGTAAAAATCCGTATTACAGCCTTATCATGCACCCAGGTAGGATTTTACCAGTGCCTGTAAAAGCTCGTCACGGTCAATGTGGCGTATGAGGCTTCGAGCATTGTTGTATGTAGTTATATATGTGGGGTCCTCTGAGAGAATGTACCCAACTATCTGATTGATGGGATTATAGCCCTTTTCTCTAAGCGCATCATAGATGAGCGTAAGGTTCTTTTTCAGCTCAGCTTCCTTGTCCTCATAGACAGAGAATGTCATAGTCTGCTCATTATTCATAGGGGATTGGCACTGGATGTTTTTACCATCCTGCTCTGTTTCTGTAAAGGCAGTTTATT
>CAMAIG010000040.1 GCA_945835085.1 uncultured Ruminococcus sp.
AGCTATACTTATATATACTATAATAATATATTTGTCCCGAAATGTCAATACCCGCAGAGCCATTCGGGAAAAGTATGCACTTTTTTAGGATAGCTTTTAGATATTGACATATTCCGCATTTTGTAGTAAAATAAATAATGTATTGGCTTATTTATCCATACAGACATGATACCGAAAGCAAAAAAAACGTCCCTTTACATGGGATAATTTAACGTATATTTTTCCGATATCTGCCGAAAATGGGATTTTGTTGTGCAAATTGCATATGACAAGCGTTGTTGTCAGGCGATTTTATGTAATGTGTTACAAAAGTAATTTTTCTTTGCAACAGTTTGCACCGCAATTCCCACTATATATATGACAGGGCTCAAATGGAGCGAACATATAAATAGAAAACTCGGTACGATGTCATATCAATCCGCTTTGCTGCAAAAGCGGGTGCGAGGTGATCTGATACAATGAGCTTGGATTTTACCGCCTCTGTAAGACTGGCACAGGCGGGAGATGCCGGAGCGTTTGCCGAACTTTATTCCCTTGTTTACAAGGACTTGTACCGTATCGCTCTGTTGAACCTGGGCAATCAGCATGATGCTTCCGATGTGGTTAGCGACACTGTTCTGGAAGCCTTTACCTCCATATCAAAGCTCAGAGATGAGAAGGCATTTAAAGCCTGGATCACGAAGATCCTTACCGTAAAGATAAAAAACAAGCGGAAGGAATATAAACAGATAAGAAATTTTCGTGAGGATATAGACACTCTGGACGAAGAAAAGCTCTCCGATGTTAACAAGGAGATAAACTACGAAGGGCTTGAGGTTATGGACGGATTCAGGCTCCTGAGCGAAGAGGAGCGTCTGGTGCTGTCACTCAGTGTAGTTTCAGGCTACAGCAGCGAGGAGATCGCTAAGATGTTCGGTACTAATGCAAATACCGTACGATCTAAAACGGCCCGAGCCAAGTCTAAACTGAAAAAGCTGGTTACTTAGAATTATTCTTGAAGAAAGGAGGTCGGAAGCATGAGCTTTGACAAAAAGCTTCAGAAAGCTGTTAATGATATCGAGATCCCCGAAGAGCTGTCGCCCGCAAATATAGAGGCAATGCTCAGAAAAATGGCTCCCGTGCAGGACAGAAATACAGAAAACACTGCCGTGGAAGTACGTTCAAGAAATATCACCGCATCCCGTACAAACCGTGCGGTCATCATGAGGACTCTTGCCGCAGCAGCCGCTTGTCTGGCACTGGTTGGCGGATTTGCCGCATTCCATGATAAAACAACTTCTCCCGAGCCGATCGAGAGCGAGATCGAATACGAAGCTGTCCAGGTACAGACCTATGACGAGCTTTACAGCATTTATACAGGCATTTATCTGAAGAATTCAAACGAAGCCGTAGGCGCAGAGAATGGCGACGGTGTGGAGATCAAAACCGATGAAACTGCAATCACCGATTTGACAGAACCCGTTCCCGAAGCTTCTCAGCCCCCCGTTTCAGAGGCCGCAGCCGAAACAGAAATAGAACCGGCAACAACTGAAACCGTAAGGTCGGATTTCTCCGATGCTGACATAGTAAAGAGCGATGACAAGTCGATCTATTACCTTTGTGCAGGCACCCTTTATGCGGTGGACAAGGAAAACATGACCGTTACAGCGGTCATAACCCCCGAAAATGCACCGTTTGAGATGTATGTCAGAGGCAATTCACTGGTGCTTATCAGCGAGGAAAATGCTTCCGACAGCTCAGCTAATACTGAGAAAAATGTCGCTGCAGACATTTATGACACATCTTCGGGTATTCCCGAACACATCAAAACATATAAGCAGAACGGAACCTATATTTCCGCAAGAGTGGATGAAAGCGGCGTTCTGTTCCTCGTAACGGGTTATTCGGATTACAGAGTGACCCCTCTTGACGAGAATGCGGAGCTTGAAAATTACGTTCCGGGATATTATATCGACGGCGTTAAGCACTATGTTGCTGCCGGGGATATTTCCGTTCCCAGGGACGCAAACAATACCGATTATACCGTTGTTTCCTATGTAGACTGCACAGCCCCCGAGAATATCACTGTCAAGGCAGTGCTCGGAAGCAGCAAAAATTCCTACTGCTCCGAAACCACACTCTATGTGGCAGGAACAGGCTTCAAGGACGGCAAGGATTATACCACCGTTACAGCCTTTGATATTACGGGCGACACATTGAAGTACAAGGCGTCAGCAGTGCTGAAGGGCGAGCTTATCAGCAGAAGCAGCATGGCAGAATCAGGCGGCTTCTTCAGAATAGCCTGCCGTACCTTTGACGAAAACGGTATGGTCGTGACCAACATCTATACTCTCGGCGAGGATCTCACCGTTGCGTCAACAGCGGAAAATCTTCTCCCGGGCGTGATAGTAGGCTCGGTCAAGTACAATGATAACTATGCAAACCTTACCAAAAAGGGCGACGATGCTCCGATGCAGTCTGTAGATCTCGGTCAGAGCACTCTTGTAGACAGCATGGGCGGCGATCTGCTTGCAGCTTATGTAAACAAGTTCGGAAACGGACTGGTGGGCATAAGCGCCGTTAAGGACAATGAAGGAAAGCTTACCGCTCTGAAGCTGCAGATGTACAGCAATGACGGCGGAAACCTTCTTAATGAGTTTGTCTTTGCGGAGATAACTGACGTCGATTCACCTGCTCTTACAGATAAAAACGCAATGTTTGTTGATGAGGAGAATAACATTATCGGCATTCCCGTTTCGGGAAAGACCGAGTTCGGCGTTATCAACAGATATTATATCCTTTCATACAGCGAGGATAAGGGCTTCGAGCAGAAGGGCGTTATCGAGTATAACGACATTGCCGAAAGCTACAGGTTTGAAAGAGCTGTGGTAAATGACGGAGTGCTTATCATAATAGGCAGCGGCCGCATTGTTACCGTTAACCTTGAGGATATGACAGTTATTGAAACAGTGGATTTCAAGTAATAAAAGTATTTTAACTGCCGCACATTCTGAATGTTTAGAATGTGCGGCTTGATTTTTTGGGGAGATTGTGGTATACTTTATAAAACGGCTTCGGGAGGGCAAATATGGAAAAGCAAAAGCAGACAAACTGCGAAACCTGCGTTTATTATGTCTATGACGATGATTACGACTGCTATACCTGCCTTGTTGATCTTGATGAGGACGAGATGTACAGGTTTGTGAACGGCTCCAATTATGCCTGTCCCTATTACCGCCTTGACGACGAGTATGCCATTGCAAGGAAGCAGTAGAGTATGAGATACGGAAAGATCGTTGAGGGGTGCTTTATTTCCCGTCCAAACAGATTTATTGCACTTGTGGATATTGACGGAGTGACCGAAACCGTTCATGTGAAAAACACGGGACGATGCAGGGAGCTTCTTACTCCGGGTGCAAGAGTCATACTTGAATGCGCTCCCGAGGGTGCTCAAAGAAAGACAAAGTTCGACATTATCGCAGTTTACAAGGGCGATATGCTTATTAATATGGACAGCCAAAGTCCCAATAAGGCAGCGACGGAATTTATCCCGAAGCTTTTTGATGGCGTGACGCTGATTCGTCCCGAAACCCGTTACGGAGATTCCCGATTTGACTTTTATATCGAAGCGGGAGAACGCAGGATATTTATGGAGGTAAAGGGCTGTACCCTTGAGGAAAACGGTGTGTGCCGCTTTCCCGATGCTCCGACGGAACGGGGAGTAAAGCACGTTAAGGAGCTTGTAAGGGCGGTTGCCGAGGGCTATGAAGGGTATATTTTTTTCGTCATACAGATGGAAAGAGCAAGGTATTTCACGCCAAACAAGGATACTCACCCCGAATTTGCCTCAGCACTGAAAAATGCGTCGGAAAACGGCGTAAGGGTCATTGCCTATACCTGTGATGTTGCTCCCGACAGCATGGTGATAAAGGAGCCATGCAAAATAGTTCTTTAAGGCATATCGGGTCTGTTAGGAGAATAATATGGACAACCTTACCAATATAAACGTTATAAAGGATATTTTTGAACGCCACGGCTTTACCTTTTCAAAGGCGCTGGGGCAGAATTTCATCGTTAACCCCTCGGTCTGCCCTAAGATAGCAGAGATGGGAAATGCAAAAGAGGGCTTCGGCGTTATTGAGATAGGAACAGGCGTTGGAGTGCTTACAAATGAGCTTGCAAAGCGTGCAGACAAGGTAGTTGCCGTTGAGATAGACACAAGGCTCATACCAATTCTGGAGGAAACCCTTGCAGAGTATGACAACGTTCGCATTATAAACGCCGACGTTATGAAAACAGACCTCGGAGCGGTCATTGAGGAGCATTTCAAGGGGCTTGACGTGGCTGTATGTGCAAATCTCCCCTATTATATAACTTCCCCAATCATAATGTATCTGCTTGAAAGCCGCCTGCCCATAAAGACCATCACAGTCATGGTGCAGAAGGAGGCGGGAGTGCGGCTGTGTGCAAAGCCGGGCAGCCGTGAATGCGGTGCGGTCACAGCGGCGGTAAGATATTATTCCGAGCCTGAGCTGCTTTTCAATGTGTCACGGGGCAGCTTCATGCCCTCTCCCAATGTGGATTCCTGCGTGATAAGACTAAATATCCTTGAAAAGCCCCCTGTTGATGTGAAAGATGAAAAATTCTTTTTCAAGACCGTACGGGGAGCATTTTCCCAGCGGAGAAAGAACCTTGCAAATTCGCTTTCCTCCTCAATGGGGATAGATAAAGCCATGGTAATAAAAAGCATACACAATGCAGGGCTTTCGGAAAATATCCGTCCCGAGCAGCTTTCCCTGGAGGAGCTTGCGGCGGTATCAAACGGGCTGTACTGCATGAAATAAACAGGAGATGATATTATGAAAGAAAAGGTAAGAGCAATATGCGAGGACGCTGTAAAGGGCAAGCTTTCGGCAAAGGTGTTTTATGAAAAGATAAATGCCATTGCGGAGGACGAAAATACCGACGGCGACCTTTCGGCACTTCTTGAGGACGCCATAATGGAGCTTGAAATGGAGGGCGGTTCCTCTGCGGGAGTGATGAAAAAGGTTATCCGTGAGGCTGCCGAAATGATACTCGAAGGGCTGAGATGATCGGCGTGTCGCTGAAATCAGATAGTATTAAAAATGCCATTGCACCTATGACTATGAAAGTCATGGGTACAATGGCATTATTTTTTGAATAATATTTACTTTGTTTCCTCCAGCCTGAAGGTTATCTCAAACTCCGTTTCCTCGCCTGTGATGGTTACACGGTAAACCTTAGCCGTTACCACATCTCCCGCCTTGTGGGTCTGCTGGAAATCCTTTATGCAGCTCTCGGTAAGGAGCTGAACGCCGTCAAGATAGGTGATGATATCGTCCTTCTGCAGGTCGGTGTTGGAAATGTCGCATTCGGGAGCAATTTCATCAATAAGCATTCCCGGGCGAATTCCCATAGCCGCTGCGGTGTTTACATCAATAAATCTGTATGTGACGCCAACTCTCGGTCTGCCCGTAACATAGCCCTTTGAGATAATATCCTCAATAATAGGCACAGCAAAATCCGTGCGGATAGCAAAGCCGATATTCTCGATATCGTTGTTAACATTCTTGCTGGTGGTAATGCCGATTATCTGACCGTAAAGGTTAACAAGCGCTCCTCCGGAAATTCCCGAATTAAGAGCAGCGTCTGTCTGGAAGCATTTTATCTTGTAGCCTGTGTAGCTGTTTATCTCTCGCTCGGTGTGGGAAATGCAGCCAACGGAAACGGAATTGTTAAATCCACCTGCGTTTCCGATAGCAACTACCTCGTCGCCCTGTACCATATCCGCTGCATTGCCGATAACAGCGGGAACAAGGTCATCCGCCTCAATTTTCAGCACCGCAAGGTCGGAGGTGCTGTCAAGACCGATAAGCTGAGCCTCAAACTCTCTGTCATCGCTGAGCCTTACCTTGAACTTTATGATATTTTCCACAGCATGAGCATTTGTGATGATATATCCGTCGTCGGAGATAATGATACCCGAAGCCTCGCTGCTGTAAGCCACCGAGGTATTTGTGTAGCCGAATACGCTTACAATAGAGGGAAGCACCTGCTTTACGGCACCTGCGGGAGTAAGAAGCCCCGTTTCCCTGTTGCGGTAATATTCGTCCTCCTCCACAGGCTTCGGAGCAACATTTATATTCACCGAAACTCCCGAGGAGTCCGTGGGGGCTTCCGATGAAACCGAAACATTATCCGAAGGAACGTCCTTATTTTCATCATTGTACACAGCAAGCAGTATCATAACTCCCGCCAGCAGCAGCACAACTATAATGATAATTGCGATTATCCAGCCACGGGAAGCCTTTTTCTCCACAGCCTCACCCATGGGAGAAACAGCGGGTATCTCGGGAGAAGGATAATTATTATTGGGATAATACTGTGACGGAGGAGGAACCTGATTACTATACTGCCCGTTTCCTCCCGGCATATTCTGACGGTAATAGCCGTTTGCCCCGCCGTTATAGGAAGGCTGCCCATAGCTCTGCTGATAAAGCTGTCTGTACTGCATATCCGAAGGGGGATTGCCGTTGTTGTTATAATAGGGGTTATAATAATTTGCCTGCCCCATGTTATTCTGCCCATAGGGCTGATTCGGGATATACCCTTGCTGCTGTGGCTGTTGCGGAGCAAAGCTTTTCTCCCCGAAAATATTCTCATTTTCCGGCGCTTTTGCAGACTCGGAAGTCTCTGCGGGTTGTTGTGGGGAAGCGAAATTTTCACCATTAGAAGGCTGCTCCTTCATTTCCTCACCCGAAGTGCTGCTGCCCGAAGCATCGGTATTTTCAGTAGTATTATCATTACGGTTTTCAAAATTATCCATGTAGACCTCCAACAAAAATGGGGAGAACCCTACGTTCTCCCCGCAGCGTGCCGCAAAAGCCAACTCGTTGGGGAGAGAGCGAAAATTATACAGTTTTGTGGCTCGGCAACGTAAGTATTGAAGCCATATTTTGCAAATAGTTTTTACATTAAACTTTTTCGAGAAAATTACTCAGAACGACGGGAAACAGGACTGCCCGAGGGAATAGAAAACTCAAATTCCGTATATTCGCCGGGCTTGCTTCTCACAAGCACCGAGCCCTCATGCAGCTTGATAATGGAGCGGACAATGGAAAGACCAAGTCCCACACCGTTTTTATCCTTTCCCCTTGACTCGTCCGTCTTATAAAATCTGTCGAAAACCTTGTTCATCTCGTTTTTCTTCAGACCCTCACCGCTGTTGCGGACGGTAATAACAACTCTGTCGCCCTCGTTCCTGAAGTCATAAGCGATATATCCGCCCTCATTGACGAACTTAACGGCATTTTCGGTAAGATTGTAAATGACCTGCTGAATAAGGTCCTTATCCGCATTGACATAATGCCTTTCGGCATCAAGCCCCCTGATATCGACCTTCTTTGCCTCTATCCTTTTTTCAAACAGCAATACTACCTTAACGGAAAGCTCCGTAACATCAAAATCCTCGGTCTGAAGCTTCATTTCGCCCGCCTCATACTTTGAGATATTGAGCATGGAACGGACAAGACGAGCAAGCCTGTCTATCTCCTCGGAAACTATCCTCAGATAGTGCCTGTGCTGGCTTTCGGGGATAGTGCCGTCAAGAATTCCGTCAACAAATCCGCCGATAGTAGTCATAGGCGTTCTCAGCTCATGGGAAACGTTTGAGATAAAGCTTTTTCTGTTTTCCTCAATAGCTTCGAGAGAGCTTGCCATATCATTAAGAGTGTTGGCAAGAAATCCCATTTCATTCTGAGCGGAAATATTGACCTTCTCGGAAAAATCTCCCTCACCGAATTTCTTCGCCGCCAGGGTCATCTCCTTGATAGGGCTGAGAATGCGGTTAAGGCTGAATTTAAGCAGCAGATAAACCGCCAGCATTATAGCTGCAAAGAAGCCCAGTCCCACGATCAACATTTTCAGATAAAATAGCATGAGCTTATCTGCGGAGTAATATGCAAGAAGCATATCTCCGCCGCCGGAGGTATGCACATTATAGAAAAGGCAGAATTGAGGCTTATCAAAATAGCCGCCGAGAGTACCGATAGTAAAATTGTCTTTATCGGTAGCCAGTGCAATAGCTTCCTTGCTGATATTTTTGCCAATATGCGAACAAGGTGATGCTTCGGAGCAAACCAAAACATCACCGCTGTTTCCGATCAACATTAAATTAACACCCACAACAGGCTCCAGATGGATGCTGTCTGCAGAAAGCTCATTTCCGCTTGCGGGATCATCGGTCAAGGAATAAACGACCTCCTCAGCGACTCTTTCCAGAAGCACCCTGCGGTCATTTTTATATTCGGTAACCGAAAAGCCGATAATTACGGATAAAATGATAACGGCAGCAGCTGTTATCAGTGCCATGCAAAGGCCAAAATACTCAGCGGCAATGCTTTTACGCATTTTCCTCCTCAGCCTCAAACTTATAGCCAACGCCCCAGACAGTCTTGAGCGCCCACTTGTCGGAAACGCCCTCCAGCTTTTCTCTCAGGCGCTTGATGTGAACGTCGATAGTACGGGAATCGCCGTAATATTCAAAGCCCCATACCTCGTC
>CAMAIG010000041.1 GCA_945835085.1 uncultured Ruminococcus sp.
TTAAGTAAATAATAACTTTTTGTTCGATTTGTATGTTTTTCGCTTTTTTTGTCGGATAGTTCAAGTTATTGGGGAAAAAGAAAAGGGTAATTGTCTATTATTTCATGCAAAATGGACATTTTGGAAAGTTGCTCCTCCTTAATGCTTTGGTGAATATTACTTGTTAAATTAACCAATAGTTTTGCTCTTATTCATTTTTTGTTCATGAATATTGTGTAATATTATAATAACTATAAAAATTACAGTCTGTCGAAAAAGACCACATTAAATAAAGAGCAAACATTTATTCTATGAGAAACGGCTTCAATACTAAGGTTACCGAGCCGCAGAACATAGAGATCACTGCTGTTTACCTAACGAGTTAGCCTCAGCGACACGCTGAAAAATCTTTCATGTTGATTTGCTTGTTTGTGCAAATAGCATTAATTCATATCAAAGGTGGCATGCATAATGGCTAAGCGTAAGCTTATCGGGCTTATTATAGCTAACCCGGAGGCTGCATATCAGCAGCGAGTGCTTGACGGTCTTACCGCTCAGTGCGAAAAATACGGTTACGACATTGCAGTTTTTTCACCGCTTGTTCAGTCATGCCATTTTATCAGGGAATATCTGGACGGCGAGGTAAATATTTTTGAGCTGATGAATTTTGACCGTCTTGACGGAGTGATAGTTGCGACGATCTCACTTTCCGCAAGTCAGGTAGAGTGGATAAACGATATGATCTGCAAAAAGCTGGAGGAGGAATGCAAAAAGCCCGTTGTGGCGCTTGATCTTCCTCTGGGAGATTTCCATCTGGCAGAAACAGATGACAGAAGCGCATTTTCCGTGATAACTCGTCACATACTTGATGAGCATAAGTGCAGAAGGATATATTTCCTGCCGGGAATTGAGGGGCTTCTTGTTACAAATGAGCGTATTGCGGGCTGCCGTGATGAAATGGAGCGTCGGGGGCTTACCCTTGACGAGAAGGATATTTTTTACGGAGATTTCTGGTTTACGGGCGGCGAGGCGCTGGCGGACAGGATAGCTTCAGGGGAGCTTGAAATGCCCGAGGCTGTAATATGCGGAAACGATCATATGGCGATAGGTCTTGCAAACCGCCTTATCGGTCACGGGATAAAGGTGCCCGAGCAGGTCATAGTCACAGGCTATGACGCCACCTCCGAGGCTGCGATAAACACTCCCGCCATTACCACATATATTCCCGACATTTCAAAGACCATGGCGGAGGCTGTCAATTACATAAGAAGCATTATCGAACCGGGGGCAGATATCATTCCCGCTGCGAATACCGAGGGGAACGGTATCCGTCTTTGCGACAGCTGCGGCTGCTCAAAGGATCTGCTTTATGTCAAGAGCAGGCTCAACGATTCCCTGCTAAACAGTGCGTTTTTTTACTGCTGCGACTATAATATGAAGTCTGTTGATATGGGACGGCTTCTTGACAGCTTTATGTTCGAGCATCTTACAGGCTCAAATAGCATGGAGGATTTCTTTCACAGGATCGCCTCCACAACATATCTGCTGAGTCCATACAGCGAATACTATCTCTGTCTTTGCGAGAACTGGCTCAATACCGATGTTGACCTGAAAAAGGGATATGCCGATTCAATGATTGAAGCTGTTTATACAAGAACGAGCGACGGTTACCTTTATTCAAGCGCCGAAGCAGAGATAATGTTTGATTCTAAGGAGATGCTCCCTGCACTTAATTCCGAAAGCGAGGAGCCGAGCATTTTCTACTTTGTGCCCATGCATTTCGGAGATACTGCCCTGGGATATTCCGTGCTGAGATGTCCTCTCAGTCAGGAGCGGAAGATAGGCATAGTATTTCACAACTGGATCAGGAATATCAACAACGTTCTGCAGATGATGAGAGTCCAGAACAGGCTTACGGTATTCTCTCAGCGTGACGCAATGACAGGTCTTTATAACCGAAGGGGAATGGAAGAGTGCCTTGAAAAGCTCCTTGCAAATGCAGCTCCCTCGGACAGTCTTATGGTATTTGTTATCGACATGGACGGTCTGAAATATATCAACGACAACTTCGGTCACGGAGAGGGCGATTTCGGGATAAACGCCGTTGCATCGGCTGTTAGACGAATCTGCAAGAATACGGAGATATGCGTCCGTGCAGGCGGTGATGAATTTTACATCATCGGTGTGGGAGATTATTCCTTAACGGACTGTATCGTTAGGATACAGCAGTTTATCCTTGCCATTGCTGATGAAAGCAAGACAGCAAACAAGCCCTATGAGATTTCTGCAAGCATCGGCTACTGCTGTGAGAGGATCTCGGGAGGGATAAGCCTTAATGACGCCATTGCCCTGGCTGACAGCAGAATGTACGAAAGCAAGGCTGCAAGGAAAAAGCAGAGAAAGAACTGAACATAATATAAAAAGAGGCTGCTGCAGGAATTTTCTGCAGCAGCCTCTTGCCATAATTATTAGGATAAGCATGCGTTGCCGTTAAATAACAGCAATTATCATCCGACGGTTATGACTTAACCGAAGATCTGTCCGGGAAGCTTCAGCTTTTCCTTAAAGGGAAAGGCTTTGTCAAATTCATCGGCTTCCTTTTCATCAACAAAATAGCCCTTTGGAGTGGCATACTCTCCCGTAATACCCTTCATATACCCCGGAATAAGCTCCTTACAGAGAAAGAATGAAGCGCCCTCGGGCAGCCCATGATAGCGTATGCCGAAGCGTGATGCATATTCAAAGCCGCTCTTTCCGTAAAAATCAATATTTCCCTCAAAGCACAGCGCTCCTGCACCTGCCTGCCTTGCCTTTTCGAGTGAATAGTCAAGGAGCAGCTTGCCATAGCCCTGCCGTTTAAGGTCATTTGCAATGCAAATGGGACCCATTGTCATAATGGGAATATCCCTGCCGTCATCTGCCTTGATAACCGCTCTCATAAAGACGTTCTGACCGATAAGCCTGCCGTTTTTCTCCATGACAAAATCAAGCTCAGGCACAAAATCGGGATCCTTTCTCAGCTGATGAAGCACATAATGCTCAAGGCAGCCGGGACGGTAAACATTCCAGAATGATTCTCTTACAAGGCTTTCAACCTCACGGTGTTCGTCGTTTCTTTCCAAACGGATGATATAGTCATTTTTATTCATTGTTTATTCCTCCTGATGATTGTTGACTGCAATTCGGGGAGGTTTGTGCGAGTGTATTTTTTCGCAGACCTCCCGGTCAGCCTACACTCTCCAAGGTGTTGTTTTTCTTCAAACAGCGATCTCCTTAAAAATTTAATATGCATCGGATAAATCCGTTGTCAGCGTGTCGCTGAAGCCAACTCGTTGGTGCGACAGCGATAAATATTTTGTTTTGTGGCTCGGTAACCTGAGTATATAAACCGAATTATGTCAATAGCTTTGATAAAAGCATTTTTGCGAGGTTTTATCAGCCCTGAAGATCTCCGTGGGAAAGGGCGGTAAGATATGCATTGATAAATCCGTCAAGATCGCCGTCCATAACAGCGTTTATGTTGCCGTTTTCAAAGTTGGTGCGGTGATCCTTTGCAAGAGTGTAGGGCATGAATACATAGGAACGTATCTGAGCGCCCCAGGCGATCTCCTTCTTAACTCCCTTGATATCCTCGATCTTGTCCAGATGCTCACGCTCCTTGATCTCGGCAAGCTTTGAAACAAGCATTTTCATGGCGTAGTCCTTGTTCTGATACTGACTGCGCTGGGTCTGACAGGAAACAACTATTCCCGTTGGCTTATGTGTAAGTCTTACAGCGGAGCTTGTTTTGTTGACCTTCTGTCCTCCTGCACCGCTGGCACGATAGAAGTCTATTTCAAGGTCCTCGGGACGGATCTCAATGTTAAGATCGGCACCGTCCATTTCGGGCATTACTTCGAGAGATGCAAAGGAGGTCTGCCGTCTTCCCGAGGAGTCAAAGGGTGAAATTCTTACCAGTCTGTGTACGCCTGTTTCGGACTTCATAAAGCCGTAGGCGTTAAGTCCCTCAACAAGGATAGAAGCGGATTTCAGACCTGCTTCATCGCCGTCGAGATAGTCAAGTGTTGTTACCTTGAAGTCATGGCGCTCTGCCCAGCGGTTATACATTCTGAACAGCATCTCAGCCCAGTCCTGAGCCTCGGTTCCGCCTGCTCCTGCGTGGAATGTGAGGATAGCATTCTTGCTGTCATATTCACCTGTGAGGAGGGTGGTGAGCTTTGTGGTTTCAAGCTCTGCCTTGAACTTATCCGCCTCTGCTTTAAGCTCTGCAACGGCAGCCTCGTCCTCCTCCTGACCCTCTTCAACGGTAAGCTCTATCATTGTGAGAGTGTCCTCCAGCATATCATTGAGCTTCTTATAGCCTGCGATAGTAGCTTCATTCTGCTTTATCACCTGCATTACCTTCTGTGAATTTTCAAGGTCGTCCCAGAAGCCGTCGGCAGCGGACTGCTCCTGGAGGGTTTTGATATCTTCCGTGAGCTTGTCGATATTGAGAATAACGTAAAGCTCCTTCATATCCTTTCTGTAGCCTTCAAGCTCCAGTCTGAGTTCGTCAAGTAAAAGCATATATTTTTCCTCCGAATTAGTATTTTTTACCCGTGGATAACGCCGCTTTTTCTCTGTATTCCAGGTATTTTTTCAGCGGCATGACAGTCGGCAGACAAATATCCCCGGGAAGATTTTGAATGTCATAAAAACGAAGCTCCGTAACCTCTTCCTCCTGACATCTGAGGGTCCCTGTCCATTTGCGGCAGATATACACAATGTCAATGGTGCTTACTTCATCGCCGTTGGGATAGGTATAATGAAGCTCCTCTCCCGAAAACACGCCGAAAAGCTCAAGTTCCAGAGCGGTAAGTCCCGTTTCCTCCAGAAGCTCTCTTCTTGCGGCGTCCTCAGCGCTTTCAAACAGCTCTATGGCACCTCCGCAGTAGCACCATGTGCCGTTGTCGGCACGCTTCTGAAGAAGTATCTGTCCCGCTTCATTTTCAACTATAATGCTTGCACATGGGTGCATGATCGGCATATGTCCTATGTGCTTCCTGAGTTCGGAAACGTAGCCCATTTAAATGAACGCTCCCTTCAGATAAAGCGGGCTATCTCGGAAACGGTTTTTCTCGGCGGCATATTAGGCTCAAATTCGGGATAGCCCATTGCAACCGCTGCGATCACTCTTTCCTCCGCCGGGATATTTGCAAGCTCAGCCAGCTTTTCGTCATCAATTATACCCATAATTACGCTGCCAACACCGAAATTATGTGCGGCAAGGCAAAAGGTCTGTGCTGCAATGCCTGCGTCATACATTTCCCAGCCGTCGTTTTTGCTTGTGGTGGGAGTTCCGTCAGGCTCAAATCCCGCAAGACCCTTTACGCAGCTCTGAACTGCAAGACAGGTGCAGCGTCCGATGGTCTTGCCGTTCTTTTCAAAGCCTAAGACCGCTTCCTCGGATATCTTTCTGATAAGCTCCTTGTCTGTAATAACAGTCCATCTTGCGGTCTGGGTATTCTTCCATGAGGGTGCCATGGAAGCGGCGGAGATTATTTCTGTAAGGGTTTCTCTTGATATTTCCCTGTCCGAGTATTTTCTCACACTGCGGCGGGTCTTTATGCATTCGATAGCGTCCATATTCCTGCTCCTTATATCACGATTTATTATCATTATCAGCTGCCGAAGCAGCATTTTCCTTGATAGACTTCTTTATCTCGCTGTATGTACTTCTGTGGCGGAAACTGCTGTTTGCGATCTTGCTTTCGTAGAATTTCTGTGCGCTGTAAAGACCCGTATATCCCGAAAGCATATAGGAAAGTCCGATCACAAGGGCGTAATAGGGGAGTGCCTCCGCACCGAAAAGCTCAATGCTAAGGAGCATTGACGCAAAGGGACAGTTAGTTACTCCGCAGAAAACTCCCGCAAGTCCCAGAGCTGCGCCGAAGGATGCGGGAAGCCCCAGAAGGGCACCGAAAAAGCAGCCGAAGGTGGCTCCGATGAACATTGAAGGCACGATCTCGCCGCCCTTGTAGCCTGCACCTAAGGTAAGGGCAGTAAGAATGAGCTTTAAAATAAATGCTTCGGGACGGGCACTGCCTGCAAATGCATTTGCAATGACATCTGTGCCTGCACCGTTATAATCAAAGCTTCCCGTGAGAAGGAAGATAAGCTCCGAAAGTGCAGCAACGATAATTCCGCCCACAAGTGCTCTTATATATGGGTTCGGGAAATATTTCTTGTATAAGCCGCCGACTCTGCTCATTGCCACGCAGAAAAACACGCTTATCACCGCACAGCAGATGCCCATAAGGGTTGTCTGAATCATTGTTGAGTATGAATCAATATCAAACCCGGGAATATCCTTTACGGAAAAGGAAGTGGGGTGAACCATAAAGCCGTTTGCGGTCATTGCAGCGGCAAGTGACGCAACAATGCAGGGCACGATAGCTCTGTACTTGGTAACTCCTACAACCGTTACCTCAATGGCAAAAACGGCTGCTGCAACAGGTGTTCCGAAGAGTGCCGAAAAGCCTGCCGCCATGCCGCACATTATGAGCATGGAGTAGTCCTCATCGTTAAGCTTCAAGGGCTTTTTCAGCGGGGAGATAAGGCTTCCGCCCAGCTGGAGAGCAGCTCCCTCACGTCCTGCGGAGCCGCCCAGGAGATGGGTCAGCGCCGTTGCCACAACTATCAGTGGAGCCTTTTTAACGGAAACGGTTTCTTCGCCTCTTGCACCTCTGATAATTCCGTTTGTACCCTTGTCGTCGCTCATTCCTGCCATCTGATATAGCCATACTATTATCAGACCGCCTATGGGAAGGAGAAAAAGCAGGAAGGGATATTCTGCCCGCTTCTCGGCTGCAAGATCCAGGAGAATATGAAAGCCCGAACCGCATATTCCGATGACAATTCCCGAAATTATGGCTATGATAAGCCATTTGATAAAAAATACATACTGAAAGAGCAGACTGTTTTCGTCTGCAAGCTTGCTTTTAAAATTCATTGATCTTCACCACTGTATTGCCGAGTTTATTTTACAACTGCAAGGAGCAGCTCTCTCAGGAGCTTGCAGGCTATGGCAGTTGATGCGCCGCTCTGATCGTAATGAGGGGAAAGCTCGTTTATATCGGCTCCCACGATATTAAGTTCGGAGCAGAGAATTATCGCTTCAAGGAGCTGATTGAAGGTCGCCCCTCCCGCTTCGGGAGTTCCCGTTCCGCAGAAAAATGCGGGGTCAAGAACATCAAGATCAATGGTCAGATAAACATTCTTTCCTTTAAGACGATCTATAACATCACCCAGAGCGGAGAAATCCACACCGCTTATCCTTGTTTTGTGCATTTCGGTATGGTCTTTTGCGAAAAGAAACTCCTCACGTTCGCCGCTTCTGATGCCAAACTGAAATATCCTGCCGTCGCCTATCAGCTCATGGCAGCGCCTTATTACACAGGCATGAGAAAGGTGCTGACCGAGATATTCATCTCTCAGGTCTGTATGAGCGTCAAAATGAAGCAGATAAACATCATTGTCATATTTTTTGCAAACTGCCCTGAATGCGCCCAGGGTAACAAGATGCTCGCCCCCAAGCATTACGGGGAGCTTGCCGCTGTCAAGTATCTCGGCGGTGCGGCTTTCGATATCTTCGAGAGCTGATTCGGGTGAACCGAAGCGCAGCTCCAGATCTCCCGAGTCGAAAACCTTTATATCAAGAAGGTCCTTGTCCTGATAGGGGGAATAGGTTTCGATGCCGAAGCTTTCGGAACGAATGGCACGGGGACCGAATCTTGTTCCGGGACGAAATGATGTTGTGCAGTCGAAGGGCGCACCGAATATAACGGCGCCTGCCTCCTCAAAATCGGCGTCACAGCCGATGAATGCGTTAATTTCGGGCAGCATTTTCCAGCAGCTCCTTTACATAGTTTGGTATTGCAAAACAACCCTTATGCAGTTCGGTGTTGTAGTATTTTGTCTTTATTCCGAGAGCGTTCCATCTGTCGGCGTCGAATTTCATTGGGTCAACTGTCTTTGAAGCAAAGCCGAAAAGCCAGTGTCCCGAGGGGTATGTGGGGATATGCACCTGATATACCCTGCATATATCGAAAAACTCTCTTATTCTCCTGTGGGCACGCTGCATAGCCTTTGCGTCCTCTTCATAGTAAGGGCTTTCATGCTGATTTACAAGTATGCCGTTTTCCGTAAGAGCGTTGAAGCAGTTGCCGTAAAACTCGCTGGTGAAAAGTCCTTCACCGGGACCGAAGGGGTCGGTGCTGTCAACGATTATAAGGTCGTATCTGTTTTCCTGTGTCCTGACAAAGCGAAGACCGTCCTCAAAATGCAGATGCACTCTGGGGTCATCGAGCCTGCAGGCAGTCTGAGGGAGATATTCACGGCAGACCCTTACGACCTCCTCGTCTATCTCCACCATATCAATATATTCAATGCTGTCGTATCTTGTAAGCTCCCTGACGGTACCGCCGTCCCCTGCACCGATAACAAGTACGTTCTTTATATCGGGATTTGACGCCATTGCAACATGAGTTATCATCTCATGGTACATGAACTCGTCCTTTTCGGTGAGCATCATTATC
>CAMAIG010000042.1 GCA_945835085.1 uncultured Ruminococcus sp.
CATTGACTTTATAAATGATTTATGGTAAAATAACAATATATTCATAATAAATCGCTATGATTTATAAATCACGAAACGAGGTGCATTGATTTGAGTCTGAAAAAATTTGCTTGCCCTTGCTGCGGAGCGGAGCTTACCTTCTCGGCAGAAGCTCAGAAGATGTCCTGCGAATACTGCGGCACAGAGCTTGATGTGGAGGCTGTCGAAGCCCTTTCTTCAAACGAAAAGGCCGATGACTCCATGAACTGGGACAGCTATGACAGCGAAAATTTAACTCCCGAGGACGGCAGCTGTGCATATGTATGCAACTCCTGCGGTGCCTCCATTGTCGGCGACAAGACCCTTGCGGCTTCCGAGTGCCCCTACTGCGGCAGCCCCGTTATTATGAGCGACAAGGTGGAAGGAATGATGAAGCCCGACTTCATTATCCCCTTCAAGGTCAATAAGGAAAAGGCGGCAGAGCAGTTTAAGAAATTTTGCTCAAAGCGTCCTCTGCTCCCCACGGGCTTTATGAATGACCATAAGATCGAGAGCGTTGAAGGACTTTACGTTCCTTACTGGCTCTTTGACTGCGACTGCGATGCAGATCTCAGGTTCCGTGCGGAAAGAGTTACCCACTGGACAGAGGACAGCTATGATGTTACAAAAACAGATCATTTCCTGCTTCTGAGAAAAGGCTCCATGGGCTTCGATCATGTTCCCGTTGACGGCATTTCAAAGGTGGACAATGAGATAACCGAGGCAGTTGAGCCGTTTGCGACAAAAGAGGCTGTGGATTTTAATTCGGCATATCTTTCGGGCTATCTGGCAGACAGATTTGACGAGGACGCCGAAAGCTGCAAGCCCAGGGCAAATCAGAGAATAAAGCAGAGCGTTATCAATGCCATGGAGCGCACCGCTCTCGGATATGCTTCTGTTCGCTATGAGGACGGAAACGTTATATTCAATGACGGCAAGATACATTATGCCCTCATGCCCATGTGGATAATGACGGCAAAATACAAGGACAAGAAATACACCTTCGCAATGAACGGTCAGACAGGTCGGTTTGTGGGCGAGCTTCCCGTTTCGATGGGAAAATTCTGGGGTATGCTTCTGGGCATTACCGCAGGACTTACAGCGCTCTTTACCCTTATCGGCATGGCTCTTGCATAATGGAGGTGCGGTATGAAAAAGATACTTAACGGACTTTTGTCCTTTGCCGCAGCAGCGGTGATGATGACCTTCGGATGCAGCGTATCCGCCGAAAGCGAGTATAAGGTCTATGACTATGCAGACCTTCTTTCCGACAGCGAGGAGGCACAGCTGGAGGAAAAGTGTGCAAGGATAGCCGATACATACGGTCACGACATTATTGTTTACACTACAAACACCCTTGACGGCTATTCCGTTGAAAGCTATTCGGAGCTGACTGTTACCGATCTGGGAGCAGGCATCAACGGCAGCGGCGCTATTTATGTGGTTTCCATGGAGGACCGTGATTATGACATTTACGCTTTCGGTCAGATGCAGGACGAGATACTGACCGATTATATCAGAAACGATCTTGCCTCGGAGCTTGCTTCATATCTTACCGACGCAGAGTATTATACCGCATTTGCGAACTTTGCGGATAACTGTGAGGCTCAGATAGAGGACTTTAATATAAACGGCCCTCACAACCAGGAAAAGCCCTTCGGTATAACCGAGTTTCTGATATGCCTTGCAATAGCATTCGTGATTGCTCTCATAATCGTACTTATCCTGAAAGCGTCAATGAAAACCACCCGACTTAATTCCGTGGCTGACGATTATATCAGAGAAGGCAGCTTTGATCTTAAGCTTTCAAGAGATATTTTCCTTTACTCCACAGTTACAAGGGTAAAGAGAGAGAGCAGCTCAGGCTCCGGCGGAGGTTCAAGCTCAGGGGGACATTCAAGCGGAAAATTCTGATAAACGGAAGGAAATTAAATGGAAAAGGTATCTGTAATAATCGCTGCGGCAGGTCACGCAGAAAGAATGAACGGCGTGAACAAGCAGCTTGCAATGCTAAAGGGCAAGCCTGTGATAGCTTACTCAATGCTTGCATTTCAGCAGCTGGAGGAGGTAAGGGAGATAATCTGCTCCGTCCGTGAATGTGACGCCGACATTATCACAAACATCGCCATGGACAACAGCATAAGCAAATTTGCGGGCTGCGCTCCCGGAGGCGAAACAAGGCAGCAGTCGGTCATAAATGCGCTGAAGCTTGTTTCAAGAGAATCCACACTCATTGCCGTTCACGATGCGGCTCGTCCCTTGGTTGATCCGGAGCATATCCGCACCTGTATCAATGATGCGGCTGTTTTCGGAGGAGCTGTTCTCGGCGTTCCCGTCAAGGATACCATAAAAAACGTTGACGGAGGTCTTATCACCGACACCCCTGACCGCAGAAAGCTTTATATAACACAGACACCTCAGATATTCAAGAAAGCGCTGTTCTTCGACGGAGTGAATTTTGCACAGGAGCATGGGCTTGATTTTACCGATGACTGTCAGATGGCAGAGGCGGTGGGAGTCAAGATAAGCATGACCCTGTCGGACTACAAGAATATCAAGATAACCACCCCCGAGGATATGGCAATAGCAGAAGCGATAATGAATTTTTAAGGGGATATTTGAATGATACGGATAGGACACGGATATGACGTGCACAAGCTGGTTCCCGGCAGAAAGCTTATTCTGGGAGGAGCGGAAATACCCTATGCATTTGGGCTTCTGGGTCATTCCGATGCAGATGTGCTTACTCATGCGATAATGGACGCACTTCTCGGTGCCTGTGCGCTAGGAGATATCGGGCAGCATTTTCCCGACACCGATGCACAGTGGCAGGATGCAGACAGCACCGAGATGCTAAGGGCTGTGATCGGCATGATAAAGGAAAAGGGCTATTGTGTGGGAAATATTGACGCTACAGTTATCTGTCAGCGTCCCGTGCTTGCTCCCTTTATTCACAATATGCGCCGAAATATCGCAGAGGCTTGCTCCACGGATATCGGCAATATATCTGTCAAGGCAACTACCGAGGAAAAGCTTGGATTTACGGGAGCGGGTCAGGGAATTGCCGCTCATGCGGTATGCACCGTGGTTTCCGAGTTCAGCATTGATATGATAAAGGAATAATAGATTAAGATAAAATAAGGCTGCTGCAACTTGCTTAATAGTTGCAGCAGCCTTTTTTATTCTGTTATGAAAGCCTTGAGCCGTTGGGGATATCCTTATCCACAAATATGACCTTAGCGTCCTCGCCAACGCTTGCAGCGACGATCATGCCGTTTGACTCAACTCCGCAGAGCTTTGCGGGAGCAAGATTTGCAACAACTATCACCTTTTTGCCGATAAGGTCCTCGGGAGCATACCACTTAGCTATTCCCGAAACCACCTGACGCTCGCCGAAGCCGTCGTCAAGCATGAGCTTCAGAAGCTTCTTTGCCTTGGGTATCTTCTCGCAGGACTTTACCTCTGCGATCCTGAGGTCTGCCTTGAAGAAATCATCTATGCCGATAGCCTCGGCAATAGGTTCAAGATTTGCACCGTCCTTGTCATCGCCCGAAGCTGCGTCTGCCTGAGCCTGAAGGAGAGAATTCAGCTCGTCTATCTCCTTTTCAACATCAATTCTCGGGAAAAGCACCTCGCCCTTGGAAACGGTAACATTTGCGGGAAGAACGCCGAATTTACCTGCATTCTCATAGGAAACCGCATCGCCTGCCGCACCTATCTGCTCCCATATCTTAGGCATTGTTACAGGCATGAAGGGGGAGAGGAGAACAGAGGAAATTCTGATGGATTCCAGGAGATTGTAAAGCACACAGGCAAGACGAGGCTTGTTGCTCTCGTCCTTTGCAAGTACCCAGGGAGCGGTTTCGTCGATATACTTGTTTGCACGGGAGATAAGCTTGAATATCTCTGCAAGAGCATTGTTAAGGCAGATATTGTCCATGCACTCGTCAACAGAAGCTCTCAGACTCTCAGCCATTGAGATAAGCTCGTCGTCCATGGGGTCTGACTGCTTTTCCTCGGGAAGGGTTCCGCCGAAATACTTCTCAGCCATTGCGACTGTTCTTGAAACAAGGTTTCCAAGACCGTTTGCAAGGTCGCTGTTTATTCTGCCGATCATGATCTCGTTGGAGAAGTTGCAGTCTGAGCCGTAGGGCATATCACGGAGTATCTGATAACGTACGGAGTCAACGCCGTAGCGGTCGCTCAGCACAAATGGGTCAACAACGTTTCCGAGGGATTTTGACATCTTGGCACCGTTGAAGGTTATCCAGCCGTGACCGTAAAGACGCTTTGGCAGAGGAAGCTCCAGCATCATAAGGATTATGGGCCATACGATTGAATGGAAACGTACGATCTCCTTTGCGGTCATGTGGATATCCGCAGGCCAGTATTTCTCAAAATCATTGTACTCGCCGTTTTCATAGCCCAGAGCGGAGATATAGTTAGTAAGAGCGTCGATCCATACATATACAACGTGTCCCTCGTCAAAATCAACGGGAATGCCCCATTTGAAGGTTGTCCTTGAAACGCAGAGGTCTTCAAGTCCGGGCTTTATGAAATTGTTAACCATCTCATTAACTCTTGTCTTTGGCTGGAGATAGTCTGTTTCGGTAAGAAATTTCTCAACCTTGTCGGCAAAATCGGAAAGACGGAGGAAATACGCCTCCTCATCGGCTTCAACGACCTCTCTGCCGCAGTCGGGGCATTTTCCGTCAACAAGCTGGGATTCTGTCCAGAAGCTCTCGCAGGGAGTGCAGTACTTGCCTGTGTACTTGCCCTTGTAGATATAGCCCTTGTCATAGAGCTTGCGGAAGATCTTCTGCACGGTTTCGATATGATAGGGGTCTGTTGTTCTGATGTATCTGTCATAGCTGATGTTCATCACAGACCAGAGCTTCTTGAAATTCTCAACGATCTCGTCAACATACTGCTTGGGAGTAACGCCTTTTTCGGCAGCCTTCTGCTCGATCTTCTGACCGTGCTCGTCGGTGCCTGTGAGGAACATCACATCATAGCCCTGCATTCGCTTGTAGCGGGCAATTGCGTCGCAGGCAACTGTTGTATAGCAGTGACCGATATGGGGATTGCCCGAAGGATAATAGATCGGTGTGGTAATGTAGAAAGGTTTCTTTGACATGATATCATTCCTCCAAAGTTTTTATGCATCAGCGTGCCGCCGAAGCCAGATCCTGCAAAGACATTTTTTGTCCGGCACAAAACTATGACTTTTTCGGTAAACCGATGCAATTATTATTATAAACCATTTTTTTTCATTTGTCACTATTTTTCGGAAAATTTTCCCGAAAACATAGAAAAACATGGATATACACGGTTATGTCACATACCAAGGCTTTCAAAATCCTCTTTCGTAAAGCGGTGATAGCTTATGTGGCAGCCTTCATCGGTGAGGCAGTAGATGAATTCATCGGGAACGCCGTCCTCAAAGCTGACCTTGTAATCAAATTCGCAGTTGTCCTCCATTTTGGTTACTAAAACATTGTGGGAATGCCTGTGGAAAACTCCCAGCACATCCTCCATGTTGCTGTCATGGCAGCGGACAGTGTTTATCAGCTCATAAATGAATTCCTTCTCGCTTATGAGAGAATTGACATAAGCCGTGCCCTTTTCTGAGATAACAAGGGTGAAGATCCCATCCCTTTCGGAAATGCCGATATCTCCCAGACGAGGCTCTGCATATGCGGAAAAATCCTTCATTAGAGCCGTCATTTCTGCGACGGTGCATTTCTTCCCCGCAAGCCCGCAAAGGGAACTGAGGGGATAATTCAGACTCATGGGATTGTTTTCATATCCTATCTTTATCTGAAATTCCTTTATTACTTCAATAATGTTTCTTTCAAGCCGTTCAAAGCCCATTTTATCCCTCCGTTTTTGAATATGCGGTATAAATTATTATAACCTCAGCGATATGATTTGTCAAGAAATGCCCGTGATAACAATAATTGCGGTCACTTTTTTTGATGACCGAGCCAAAATGTGTTGACGTTGGGGCGGATATTTGTTATAATTAACTAATAACCTAAATATTGCAGGGAGCATTATTTATGAACGAAAATATTGACAAAATCTGGCGGAAATACTTCGGTGAAGCAATGGAAGCTTTATCGGAAGCAGACAACAGGATAGGCGCCTTTGTCGCTGTAAAGAGTATCAATGCGGTAAAGGCTGATGCGAATACCCTGAGCCTTCTGGGCATGGGGCAGGAGCCGGATTATGACGAATTTGTTTTCACCATTGAGCGGGCCGGGCTGAAGATAGACAACGGTGAGTCCGGCATGAAGATAATCATGCTTGATACCGATAAGGATATCAAGGCAGGCTGCATAGTTTCAAATCAGAGCGCTCTCGGGGATAAAATGTCCGATTTTCTTCCCCTGATCTCACAGATGCAGCTGGTAAAGAAAATGAACCGGGACAAGGGAGAGTCCTTACTTGCGCTTGTGGAGATTGAGGGAATGGAGGACGTTTCCTCCGATTCCTGCTTTACAATAAGCGCTGTTAATGCTATACTTTCAGTGCTTCCCGAGAATGCCTCGGCTGCTTATTCGGCAGAGTCCAGGCTATGGATATATGTCCCTGAGTTCACGGGAAATGCAGAGGAGCTTCTGGGAGATATCCGAAGCTCGGTTGAAAACTGCAGCATAATTGATGACAGGGGAAATATTATCAGCCCCAAGCATTCCATGACCGTTTCTGCGGGCTACAGCGTTTCGGGTGCGGTGCCCGTGAGAAGAATGTTCATGGCAAATTTCGCCCTCTTTGAAGCAAGGTCAAAGGGCTTCGGACAAATAAGCACCTTCTCCCTTGAAAGCTATGACAAGCACAAGAATGAATATGAGGAGATAAGAGTTTTTGCAAAGCTTGTGGATCTCAATCTTTTCATGTATCACTTCCAGCCCATAATAAGCGCTTCAACAGGCGAGATTGTTGCATATGAGGCTCTTATGAGAACGGATTCCTCCATAGGACTTAATCCATTAAGCATACTTTCCCTTGCGGAAAAATATAACCGACTTTATGATATAGAAAAGGCTACCCTTAAAAATACCCTTTGTTACCTGAAGGATAATCAGGAGGCTTTTGAAAACAGAAAGCTCTTTATCAACATTATCTCATCACATATCCTGAGCCATGGGGATTATGAGCTGCTAGTGGAGGAGTATGGCAGCATACTTAACAAGGCTGTTATCGAAATGACCGAACAGACCGAGATAAGCGATGCCGCTCTTGAAACCCTGCAGAACAGGCTTAAATCCAACAGCATGGAGCTTGCCATAGACGATTACGGTACAGGCTATTCAAATGCCTCAAATCTTATCAGATACGACCCTGTTTATGTTAAGATCGACCGCTCACTCATAAGCCACATCGACACCAATCCCAAGACCCAGAAGATAGTTTCAAGCACCATCGAATTTCTCCATGCAGGGGGCTATATCGCTCTTGCCGAGGGCGTTGAAACTTACGACGAGCTTCGCACGCTTATACATATGGGCGTTGACCTTATCCAGGGATACTACATCTCAAAGCCAAGACCCATGCTCATGAATGAGATAGCCGAGCATCTTAGAAAAGAGATAGAAACCATTAATCTGGAGCTCAAGGGCGAGATAAAGAAGGTCTACAGACCTGCCGAGGGCGAAGAGGTCGATATCTACAAGCTTGTGGTTGAGAAATATACCGACATCTTTATTGAGAATGCTCATACAGTGCTTGTGGGCGGAAAGGAGCAGTTCGCTCACATCAAGGTTACTATCCGTGATGATATTGAAACAGAGCTTGTTTTAAATAACGTCCGCCTTAGCTCCGATTATATTGAGCCTGTCATAGAGCTTGGTCAGAACAGCAGAGTTGACCTTTTCTGCGAAAGGGAAAATGAGATATGCCATACGGGTATCCTTGTTCCCGAAACCTCTTCCCTGCGGCTATACGGCGGCGGAGATCTTACCATTAGCCCCGATGTTTTTGACGGCTATGCCATTGGCTGTGACAGTGCAGGCTCATACGGAAGCATAACCGTTGACCTGACAGGAAAGCTTAACATCAACGCAACGGGCGAAAAGTGCTTTGCCATCGGCGGAGGAAGAAACGAGAGAAACAACACCATAGATATCCGTGCCGGAGATATCGGCATCATGTGCGGATGCTCAACCAGCGTGGGAATAGGAAGCAAATGCGGCAATGCACTCATAAATATTTCCGACTGCAGCCTGAATATCACCGTTTCCTCGGCAAATGCAGTGGCTGTCGGCTCTCTTGAAGGGGTCAGCACAATCACCATGTCAAATTTTTATATGGAATGCAAGATGTCGGGAAGCAGCCTCTGCACTATCGGCGTTCTCAATAATGGAGGAGGCAGCATAAGTCTGACCGACTGCCGTATTTCCGGAAAGATGAACGGCAAGGAGCATGTCTGCATCGGCACAAAGGACGGCAGCATCGAATGCAGCATCACAAAAACCAAGTTTATCC
>CAMAIG010000043.1 GCA_945835085.1 uncultured Ruminococcus sp.
GCTCATGCGGATATCGGAAACGCCGTTATTTATGATAGACATGATAAGAGTGGTAATTCTCTCGCTTTTTGAATGTCCGAGGACATTTGTGGCGCTTTCGGGGAGCATTTCCTCGGTGAGCACACCCGCTCTTATTGAATCGTCGATATCGTGATTTATGTAAGCTATCTTGTCGGCAAGCCTTACCACATAGCCCTCTTTAGTCACAGCGACCTTGTTCGTATGGCAGGCGATGCCGTTTTTTACCTCATAGGTAAGGTTAAGCCCCATGCCGTTCTTTTCGATGTAATCCACCACACGGACACTCTGGAGATAGTGCTTGAAGCCGCAGGAGCAGATCTCATTGAGAGTGGCTTCTCCCGCATGACCGAAGGGAGTGTGCCCCAGATCGTGACCGAGAGCTATCGCCTCCGTAAGGTCCTCATTGAGCCTAAGTGCCCGGGCAATGGTCCTTGCTATCTGAGAAACCTCAAGGGAATGGGTGAGCCTTGTCCTGTAATGATCTCCCACAGGATCGAGAAAAACCTGGGTCTTGTGCTTTAGACGGCGAAAGGCGTTGCAGTGGAGAATACGGTCACGGTCCCGCTGAAATTCGGTTCTTATGGGACATTTCGGCTCGGCACGCTTTCTCCTGCCCGTGTGCTTTGAGGTGCAGGCGTCCTCGCACAGAGTACCGAGTTCGATAATTTCAAGTTCCTCACGAATTGTCAAATATATCACGCCCTTTTAAAGCATTTACACTTATATATACTGAAAATCTGCCCGAAAACCTCTTTTTTTGCCGCATCTTTGTACACTTGCACAAATCAAGCGAAATTTTCAAAGGAAAGTTTGCCTTTTTTCACAACAGCCTTTCCGCAGGAAATATCAATAAGCTTTTCCGTAAGCATATCCGCCAGATGCTCCTTGCACAAAAGCTTCACTGTGACCTCCGTTTCAAAGACGGTATCTGTTATCTTCACCTCAAACTCGGGAAGAATATTCGTGAGCCTGCCGTAGAGGTTATAGTCGGCAGTGATCTCCATGGGATAGCAGGAGCACATTATCATGCGCTCGGAAGCGTCCACAGCGATCTTTGCGCTGTGGGAATATGCCCTTACAAGCCCTCCGCCCCCCAGAAGAATGCCGCCGAAATATCTTGTCACCACGCAGCAGACGTCCGTCAGTCCCTCCTTGCGAAGCACCTCAAACACGGGAACGCCCGCAGTTCCCTGAGGCTCGCCGTCGTCGGAATACCGTGTGATGCTGCCGTTTCTCAGGATATATGCATAAACGTTGTGAGTGGCTTTGCGGTGCATGGAGCGTATCTCGTTAATAAAATCCACAGCCTCCTCGTCGGTTTCGGTGTGCTTTATATATCCGATAAATTCCGACTTTTTCTCGATAAACGATGCCTCGGCTCTGCCGTTTATGGTTGTGTAATCTCCGGTGGGCATGGTTCCGCTCCTTTCAATAAAAAATTCCGCCTACGCTGACACGCAGACGGAACTTTGATTTGTAAAATTACTTGTCCATGCCGAAACGCTTCTTGAAACGGTCAACACGTCCGCCTGTATCAACAAGCTTCTGCTTACCGGTGTAGAAGGGGTGGCACTTTGCACAGATTTCAACTCTGATGTTCTCCTTAGTGGAGCGGGTCTTGATCACATTACCGCAAGCGCAGGTAATAGTGGTCTCAACGTAGTTAGGGTGAATACCTTCTCTCATTATGGGCACCTCGCTTTCCGAAAAATTAACATGACCGACATAGCAGCCCATCACGTTACCTCGGACAGTAGTGCTACATAATCACTTACAGAAATACATTATATCATATTCCCACATTTTTTGCAATAGCTTTGCGAAAATATTTGTAAACTTTTCGTGAATTACTGAAGCTCCGCAATGAGAGCAGACATATCATAAAGCCCTGCACTCTGACCTGCAAGGAAAACAGCGGCATTTACCGCACCCACAGCAAAAACTTCCTTTGAAGCGGCGTGGTGGGAAAGAGTGATGACCTCGTCCCGTCCCGCAAAAATGATATCATGCTCGCCCACGATAGTACCGCCTCTGATAGCGTGCATACCTATTTCAAATTTTTCTCGCTTCATGCGGCGGGAGTGGCGGTCGTAAACGTAATGATACTTCTCCTCCAGGGCTTCGTTTATGGCATTTCCAAGCATAATTGCAGTGCCGCTGGGAGCGTCTATCTTCTGATTGTGGTGCTTTTCAACTATCTCGATATCGAACTGTCCTCCCAGAAGCTTCGCAGCACTCTTTGCAAGGCTTGCAAGGAGATTAATGCCCAGGGACATATTGAATGAGAAGAAAACGGGAACCTGCTCGGCAGCTGCCTTTATCCTTGCTATCTGTTCATCGGAGAAGCCCGTTGTGGCGATAACAGCGGGGGTGCCTGTGTTTATGCAGTATTCAAGGAGCTTGTCGAGAGCCGAGGGGTGAGAAAAATCAATAATAACATCGGGCTTTTCGGGGAGAAGTGCAGGCTCGGATACAATGGGATATTTGCCGTTTTCGGCGGTGTTCAGGTCAATTCCGCCGATAACGGTGCAGTCGTCACGTCCCTCGATTATGGAAGTGATAACATGACCCATTTTACCGTTTGCACCTGTAATGGCAACCTTTACCATAAAAAATACATCCTTTCATTTAGAAAATGAGGAATGAGAAATATTTCCCATTCCTCAATAAGTGATAATTCAAGGGGCTCGCTGCTCGCTGAGAAATAATTACGCCGGCGGCAACAATATAAATGTTACCGAGCCGCAAAACAGAAGATTTTTTGCTGTTATCCCAACGAGATGGCTGCAGCGGCTCGCTGCTTACTTTATAAGTCCCGCTTCGGTAAGAGCGGCTCTGAGAGTTTCCTTCTTAGCCTCCTCCATCTCATAAAGAGGCAGACGGCAGGGACCTGCATTTACGCCCATCATATTGAGAGCTTCCTTTACGGGGATAGGATTTACATCAATAAAGAGGGAGTTTGCAAGCTTCAGATATCTTGCAGCAAGCTTAGCGGCTTCTGCGCAGTTGTTGTCAAGGCAGAGCTGTGCGATGTTGTGAGTCTGCTTGGGGGCAACGTTTGAGAGAACGGAAATTACTCCCTTGCCGCCCAGAGCCATGATAGGAACGATCTGATCGTCATTTCCGCTGTAAACGTCAAGCTTGTCGCCGCACTCTGCAATGAGCTTTGCGATAGCGGAGATATTGCCGCTTGCTTCCTTTGCCGCAACGATATTCTTGTGCTCCGCCAGGGTCTTGTATGTATCAATAGCGATATTGACGCCTGTTCTGGAGGGAACGTTGTAGAGGATAATGGGGATATTCACCGCATCGGCAATAGCTGTGTAGTGAGCGATAAGACCTCTCTGGGAAGTCTTGTTGTAGTAAGGTGTCACGAGAAGCAGACCGTCTGCTCCCATCTTCTCGGCTTCCTTTGAAAGCTCAATGGCATAAGCAGTGTCGTTGCTTCCTGTGCCTGCAATAACGGGAACTCTCTTGTTCACCTTTTCAACGGTGTATCTTATGCATTCTCTGTGCTCCTCGTCGGTGAGGGTAGAGGATTCGCCTGTGGTTCCGCAGATGATGATCGCATCGGTGCTGCCTGCGATCTGCATTTCAATAAGCTCTCCGAGAGCTGCGTAATTAACGCTTCCGTCGGGGTTCATGGGAGTAACGATCGCAACGCCTGCACCTGTGAAAATAGTGTTCTTCATAATAGACCTATCCTTTCGGTAAAATTATCTCAGATCAATTGTGTATGTGAGCCATTCGGGGTCGGAGATGCCGCCTCTGCTTTCGTAGAATTTCCTTGCGTTTGTGTTCCATTCAAGGCATTTCCATTCAAGCTTGATGCAGTCACGCTCACGGGCGATATTTTCAAGTTCCTCAAATATCATGGAGCCTGCACCCATTCCCCGGAAGGCTTCCTCTATGCATATGTCCTCAATATACAGCACCCTTCTGCCCGAAAAGGTGGCAAGCCTGTAAAGGCTGTATACCGCCATGCCGATGACCTTTCCCTCAGACTCGGCAATAACACCGCCAAGACCGTTTTCCTCGCTCATCATACGGGCAACGCTTTCGGGGGACGATGTGCATCTGTCCTGCATTTTTTCATATTCCGCCAGGAGATGAATGAGCCTTGAAAGCTCCTTTGCATCTTTGGCATCTGCACGTCTTACGGATATCCTGCCGCCGTTCATCAGTCAAAATAGCCCTTTGCGGCAAGAAGCTCCGCCATAAGGACAGCACCGCCCGCAGCGCCGCGGAGAGTGTTATGGGAAAGACAAACGAACTTGTAATCAAAGATTATATCGTCACGAAGGCGACCGATGGAAACAGCCATGCCGTTTTCAAGGTTTCTGTCAAGCTTAGCCTGAGGACGGTTATCCTCCTCAAAGTAGTTAAGAAACTGCTTTGGAGCGGAAGGAAGCTGGAGTTCCTGAGGAACGCCCGAGAAATCCTTCCATGCCTTGAGAATTTCTTCCTTTGAGGGCTTCTTGTCAAACTTAACGAATATAGCAGCCGTATGACCGTCGGAAACGGGAACTCTCAGGCACTGAGCGGATATCTGAGGGCCTTCGGCATTAACGATCTTACCGTCCTCAATGTGACCCCAGATCTTCAGAGGCTCCTGCTCGGACTTCTCCTCCTCGCCGCCGATGTAGGGGATAACGTTGTCGATGATCTCGGGCATTGTTTCAAAGGTCTTGCCTGCACCGGAAATTGCCTGATATGTGCATACCATAGCCTGCTTTACGCCGAAATCCTTCATAAGTGGGTGAAGAGCGGGAACATAGCTCTGGAGTGAGCAGTTGGACTTAACAGCGATAAAGCCACGCTTTGTGCCGAGTCTTTCACGCTGAGCCTTGATTATCTCAATGTGGTCGGGATTGATCTCGGGGACTACCATGGGAACGTCGGGAGTTCCTCTGTGAGCGGAGTTGTTTGAAACAACGGGGCACTCAGCCTTTGCATATCTTTCCTCGAGAGCCTTGATCTCATCCTTTTTCATATCAACGGCACAGAATACGAAATCTACCTCAGCGGCTATCTTTTCGATATCTGCAGCTGCGTCCATAACGATCATATCCCTGTATTTTTCGGGGATAGGGGTCTTCATAGCCCACTTTGCGCCAACAGCGTCCTCATATCTTTTTCCTGCACTTCTTGGAGAAGCTGCAAGGACCTTTACATTGAACCAGGGGTGGTTTTCGAGAAGCAGCGAAAAACGCTGTCCCACCATTCCCGTTGCTCCGATAATACCTACATTGTACTGTTTCATGTCAAATACTCCTTTGTATTTATTATATTTTTACTAAAAATAAAAAAATCGGTTGAAAACCGATCCATCATAGTGTATAATGTAAAAGTGCCGTGTATATGTTCAAAAGGGGGGCGCTCCCCGAAGCTTCACATATTACGATAGCACTCCATCATAAAGCTATGATGACAATCTCAGAGCTGTTGACCCTGAGATCAGCAGTGAAGACCTCCGCAGGTGTCCACAGCTTCGGCAGTATCGCCTTTCACAAAGCATACAGCCGATGCGGAAATCTCTGCTTTGCTAATGATCTTTACTGCGCCTCTATCAGTTTATTTTGTATTATTATATAATATAGTTGTGGCTTTGTCAATAGCTGTTTGAAAATTTTTGTCCTATTATGGGTATATATTTTATGAAAACGGCTGAGCCGATATAACAAACGGAAAGATGGTTTTTGTTTTGAAGGAAATTGTAATTGATCTTAAGGAGCTTGATACCGAGGAAAAGCTTTACGGCTTTATATCACGGGAAATGGGGTTTACAGAGGGCACTTTGGATAACGGCACTCTTGCAGCTGCCCTTGAAAAACTTGCGGAAAAGGTGAAATTTACCTTCCGGAATATTTCCGACAGGGGAGAATATGCAAGGTCTGCCATGAATGTCATAAGAGCCTCCGAAAATACTCTCTGCACCACCGAGCTTTCCTTTGATACCATGAAGCGGTCGGATTTTTTCTATGACCTGCCCGAGGAGCTTATTGCACAGACTCCTGCTGAGCCGAGAAATTCATCGAGAATGATGTGCGTTGACAGAGATAATGGCACCATACAGCACGACCATTTCTATAATCTATGCAGCCATCTCAAAAAAGGTGACCTGCTTGTAATGAACGATTCCCGTGTGCTTCCCGCAAGGCTTTACGGCGAAAAGGAGGGCACAGGCTCCTTTATCGAGTTTCTCCTTCTGGAGCAGAAGGGTGACAAGACCTGGGAGATACTTGTTCGTCCCGGAAAAAAGGCAAAGCCCGGCACAAGATTTTCCTTCGGAAACGGCAGGCTCAGAGCCGAGATAATCGAAACCGTTGAGGGCGGAAACCGAATTGCGAAATTTGAGTGCGAGGGGAATTTCTTCACAGCCCTGGAGGACGTGGGACAGATGCCCCTGCCCCCATACATTACCAAAAAGCTTGAGGACAAGGAGCGTTATCAGACCGTTTATTCTCATGAGCTTGGCTCTGCGGCGGCTCCCACGGCGGGGCTTCATTTTACTTCGGAAATGCTTGACGACCTCCGTTCAAGGGGGATAAACACCGCTTTTGTGACCCTTCATGTGGGACTTGGCACCTTCCGTCCCGTTAAGGAGGACGATGTTAACCGCCATAAGATGCATTCCGAGCATTACTATCTCCCGAAGGAAACCGCCGAGCTTATCAAAAAAACCAAAGCCGAGGGTGGGCGTGTCATTGCAGTGGGAACTACCTCCTGCCGAACTCTTGAGAGCGTGGGAACATTCTTCGGGGACATGGACGAGCATGAGGGATATACGGACATCTTTATTTATCCCGGCTATAAATTCAAGGTAATAGACGGGCTTATCACCAATTTCCACCTGCCCGAAAGTACGCTGATAATGCTTGTTTCCGCATTTATGGGCTATGACAACACCATGAACGCTTACAGAACAGCCGTAGAGGAGAAATACAGATTTTTCAGCTTCGGTGATTCAATGCTTATACTATAAGGAGTGGGAAAATGGATATATCCGTATTTTTAAAAAGCGTCGTAGATCTGGACAATGAGCCTGTGGTTATCTGCGACAAGGAGCATACAATTATTTATATGAACCCCGAAGCGGTGAAAAGATACGAAAAGCGCGGGGGAGCGGCACTTGTGGGAAAATCAATTTTTGACTGCCACAATGAGCATTCCTGCGAGATAATACGAAGGGTATCGGACAGCTTTGCAAATGACCCGAAGCTTAATAAGATATTTACCTACCATAAAAACTGGAGCGGTGCAGATTCGGATATTTACATGGCGGCACTAAGGAATGAAAGCGGAGAATATATCGGATATTACGAAAAGCACGAAAGCCGCATACATGACGTGAGCAAGCCCTTTGAACTCTGATAAAATTAAGGAGAATTTTATGTACACACTTATAAAACAGGAGAACAAAGCCCGCAGGGGACAGTTTCAGACCGTTCACGGGACATTTCAGACCCCTTGCTTTATGAACGTGGGAACAGCTGCAGCCATAAAGGGCGGCGTTTCCTCAATTGACCTTAAAAATGACCTGAAATGCCAGGTGGAGCTGTGCAATACCTATCATCTCCATGTCCGTCCCGGAGATAAGGTCATAAAGCAGATGGGAGGACTTCACAGGTTCATGAACTGGGACAAGCCTATCCTTACGGACAGCGGCGGATTTCAGGTATTCTCCCTTGCAAAGCTCCGCAGGATAAAGGAGGAGGGAGTATATTTCAACTCCCACGTTGACGGACGGAAAATTTTCATGGGACCCGAGGAATCCATGCAGATACAGTCAAATTTAGGCTCTACCATAGCCATGGCGTTTGACGAGTGCGTGGATAACCACATGGCTCAGATAACCCCCGACATGGACGAGAAAACCAAAAACAAAATTATCCGCAAGGCATATGATTACTCCAGAAATTCCTGTGAGAGAACTACTCGCTGGCTTTACAGGTGCAAGGAGGAGATGGCACGGCTCAATTCACTTCCCGACACCGTCAACAAGCATCAGCTGCTTTTCGGGATAAACCAAGGCTCTGTATTTGAGGACCTTCGCTTAAAACACATGGAGCAGATAAAGGAGCTTGACTGCGACGGCTATGCGGTCGGAGGACTTGCAGTAGGCGAGCCAACGGAGTATATGTACCGCATACTTGACGCTGTTGTGCCCGCAATGCCCGAAAACAAGATTCGCTATCTCATGGGCGTGGGCACTCCCTCAAATATAATCGAAGCCGTTGCAAGGGGAATTGACCTTTTCGACTGTGTAATGCCCAGCCGAAATGCCCGCCATGCAACTATATTTACTTGGAACGGAATTATGCATGCAACAAACGCCTGCTATGAAACCGATCCTCTGCCTCTTGATCCCGGGTGTGACTGCCCGACCTGCCGTAACCATTCAAGAGCCTATATCCGTCATCTGTTCAAGTCAAACGAACAGCTTGCAGGACGGCTTGCCGTTATTC
>CAMAIG010000044.1 GCA_945835085.1 uncultured Ruminococcus sp.
AAAAGAGCGGTAAACTTCTTTGTCAAGGCAGACAGGAGAAGCGATTTCGAGAGGATATTCGCTTCAGAGATTGGAAATGATTTCCTGCTGATGAGCAGGAACGATATCATAGCAAAGCAGCTTTTCGGCGGTGGAAAGACAAATCCCAAGGTCATGGATTTCCTGGGGGATTATATCGCATTCGGCATAGGCGACAAGACAATAAGCTTCCGTGCCCTGAGCGAGAAGCACCGTCCCACCGACAAGGCTTCATATGGCGGCATTACCACCGATGAAATGTGCCTGCCCCTTACGGTCATAACCACAAAGCAGACCGATAAGTGGAAAAGACCTTTTTATGAAAATATAGCGCCTGTTTCTTTCGATAAGGAATGCTGATCTGATAGATTTTTGCTCATTGCTGCATATAATATAGAGAAGGGAAGGGTAAATTCTTGCTGGAACAGAGTGAAATTGATTTTGAGGAACGCATGGTTTCTCCCGAAGCCGTTTCCTCCGATGATGATGAAATAGATTATTCCCTGCGTCCTAAGACCTTGAACGAATATATCGGTCAGGATAAGGTCAAGGAAAATCTTGCCGTATATATAAAAGCCGCAAAGCAGCGGGGAGAACCGCTTGACCACGTTCTTCTCTACGGACCTCCGGGTCTTGGAAAGACAACGCTTTCGGCTATCGTTGCCCACGAAATGGGTGTAAATATCAGGACAACATCGGGCCCTGCCATAGAAAAGCCCGGTGATCTTGCCGCTCTGCTCACAAATCTTGCAGAGGGCGACGTGCTGTTTATTGACGAGATACACAGACTTTCGAGATCTATCGAGGAGGTACTCTATCCCGCAATGGAGGACTATGCCCTGGATATAATTATCGGAAAAGGACCTTCTGCCAGGTCGCTGAGAGTTGATCTCCATAAATTTACACTTGTGGGAGCAACCACAAGAGCAGGTCAGCTCACATCTCCCCTCAGGGACAGATTTGGCATAATACAGCGCCTTGAGCTTTATAATCACGAGCAGCTCACGGATATAATCCTGCGGTCGGCTGTGATACTGGGTATCGCCTGTGATACGAGCGGTGCCCTTGAGATAGCAAAACGAAGCCGTGGAACCCCGAGAATAGCAAACCGCCTTCTTAAAAGAGTAAGGGATTTTGCCGAGGTCATCGGCGGCGGAAGGATAAATGACGAGATTGCTTCTATCGCACTTGACAGAATGGAAATAGATGCACTTGGACTTGACAGTCTTGACAAGCGTTTCCTTGATATGCTCATCAAGGGCTACGGCGGAGGACCTGCAGGGCTTGAAACACTTGCTTCTGCAATAGGCGAGGAAGCGGTGACGCTGGAGGACGTATGTGAGCCTTATCTTATGCAGTTAGGGTTCCTTTCCCGCACACCGAGAGGAAGATGTGCAACAGCCCTTGCCTATAAGCATATGGGCTACAGCCTGCCTCAGGGAAAAAACGGTGCTCAGATTTCTATGTTTGACTGATAAAGGAGATTTTCATAATGGGAAGATTATTCGGTACCGATGGTGCAAGAGGCGTTGCAGTGACGGAGCTTACCTGCGAAACAGCTATGCAGATAGGCAGAGCGGCTGCGGCGGTGCTTTGCAGAACATCGGGACATAAGGCAAGGATACTTATCGGAAAGGACAGCAGGATATCCTCTGATATTATGGAAGCAGCCCTTACAGCAGGGCTTCTTTCCGTGGGAGCGGATGTTGTAAGTCTTGGGGTCGTACCTACTCCCGCTGTGGCATATCTTGTAAAAGAGCTGAACGCCGATGCAGGAGTGATGATCTCCGCTTCGCACAACAGCATGGAATTTAACGGCATCAAGCTCTTTGCGGGAACGGGCTTCAAGCTTTCCGACGATATAGAGGAGGAGATAGAGGCACTTGTTCTCGACACACCCGAAAAACTCATTGCAATGCAGAAAAACGGCGGCGAGGTCGGCAGGCTTATCAAGGACAGAAATGCCGTTGATATGTACATAAAGCATCTTCTGAGCACCGGGGAAAAGAGCCTTGCGGGACTGAAGATAGCAGTTGACTGTGCAAACGGCTCAGCGTCGGCAACAGCCGAAAAGCTTTTCTCGGGTCTGGGAGCAAAGGTATATCTTCTCAGCTGCGAGCCTGACGGAGTAAATATTAACGATAACTGCGGCTCTACTCATCTTGAGCCTCTTACGGAATTTGTAAGAGAACAGGGCTGCGATCTCGGTATCGCCTTTGACGGTGATGCAGACAGATGCCTTGCAGTTGATGAAAAGGGAAATGTCATAGACGGCGACAAGCTTATCGCAATTTTTGCAAAGGATATGAACGAGCGCGACAGTCTTAAAAAGCACGCTGCAGTTGTTACCGTAATGACAAATCTCGGATTTACCTTCTTTGCAAAGGAAAACGGCATTGAGATGATAACCACAAAGGTGGGGGACAGATACATTCTCGAGCAGATGCTTGCAGGAGGATATACCCTTGGGGGCGAGCAGTCGGGACATATAATTTTCCGTGACTTTGCCACCACAGGCGACGGACAGCTCACAGCTATCCAGCTGCTTTCCGTAATGAAGCGCACGGGCAGGAGCCTTTCCGAGCTTGCCTCTGTCATGGAAAGATATCCTCAGGTGATGATAAATGTGAAGATCAGCCAGAAATGGAAGGAAGGCTGGAAGAATATCGAAAGGATAGAAAGCATAATTTCCGAAAAGGAAAAGGAGCTTGACGGCAGCGGAAGGATACTCGTCCGTGAAAGCGGAACAGAGCCGCTTATTAGAGTAATGATAGAGGGCAGACAGTTTGACAGGATAAACGATATGGCGCTGGCTATCGCCGATGTTATCAGGGAATGCTGTCCCTCGGACTGATAAACGGAAAGGAACCGTATTTATGAGAAAAGCGGACAGATGGAACGATTACAGGCTCATAGACTGCACCTGTGCGGAAAAGCTTGAATTCTGGGGCGATATTGCCCTTGTAAGACCCGACCCTCAGGTAATATGGCATACAGACCGCAAATCTCCGGTCTGGGAAAAAGCAGACGGACATTACTACCGTTCCGATAAGGGCGGCGGGCAATGGAAATTTGCAAGAAAGCTTCCCGAAAGCTGGCAGATAAACTATGACCTTGCAACAGGCAGACAGCTCACCTTTAATATCCGTCCCACAGGCTTCAAGCATACGGGACTTTTCCCCGAGCAGGCGGTCAACTGGGATTTTATGGCTGAGCTTATCGAAAAAAGGATAGCACAGGGCAGGGAGGTAAGCGTGCTCAATCTCTTTGCATATACAGGGGGAGCGACCCTTGCCTGTGCAGCGGCAGGGGCGTCCGTTTGCCATGTTGATGCGTCAAAGGGAATGGTGCAGTGGGCAAGGGAAAATGCCGCCGCATCGGGACTTTCTGACAGACCCATAAGATGGATAGTTGATGACTGCGAAAAATTCGTTGCCAGGGAAATAAAGCGTGGCAGGAAATATGACGCTGTTATCATGGACCCGCCCTCCTACGGCAGAGGACCCAATCAGGAGGTCTGGAAGCTGGAGGACTGCATATTTGACCTTGTGAAGCTTTGCACGGGAGTAATGAGCGACGACCCGCTTTTCTTCCTGCTAAACAGCTATACCACGGGACTTTCACCCTCGGTAATGGCATATATACTCGGCGAAACTGCGGGAGCAAAATTCAAGGGCAGGATAACTGCCGACGAGATCGGACTTCCTGTGGAAACGGGAAGCTATGCACTTCCCTGTGGCTCAACTGCAATGTTTCTCAGCCAGTGAAATTCGGAAAGGAAATCAAAAGCCTATGGATAAAATAATTTCCGCAGAGAAGCTCTCATTCTATTATTCGGATTATTCCGATGATGAGGCAGCGGAAAATGAAAACAGCAGAGTTCAGGTCTTTGACAGGCTTGATCTTGAAATAGAAAAGGGAAGCTTCACGGTAATTCTCGGTCATAACGGCTGCGGAAAATCAACTCTTGCAAAGCATATGAATGCCATACTTCTTCCCTGCGGAGGAAAGATGTATTCCGCAGGCATAGATACATCGGAAACCGACAGGCTTTTTGATATCAGAAAGCATATCGGAATGGTTTTCCAGAATCCCGACAATCAGATTGTTGCGTCGGTGGTTGAGGAGGACGTGGCGTTTGCCCTTGAAAATATGGGAGTGCCTCAGGACGAAATGAGGGAGCGGGTCGACAGTGCGCTGAAGGCTGTGGGAATGTATGAATACCGTGAGCATTCTCCTTCCCAGCTTTCGGGAGGACAGAAGCAGCGTGTGGCAATTGCGGGAATTATCGCAATGATGCCCGACTGTATCGTTCTCGACGAGCCGACCGCTATGCTTGACCCTTCGGGAAGGCGTGAGGTAATGAAAACTATCCGCCGCCTTAATAAGGAAAAGGGTATCACCATAGTTCTCATAACTCATTACATGGATGAAGCCGCACAGGCTGACAGAGTGGTAGTTATGGACAAGGGCAGGATAATCCTCGATGATATTCCCCAAGAGGTGTTTTCAAACGTTGAAATGCTTCGGAAAGTCGGACTTGACGTACCCCAGGCAACACAGCTTATGTATATGATGAATAAGGACGGGTTCAAGGATGCAGATGTTCATATAATAGATGCGGAAAAATGTGCCGATTATCTCTATGAGCTTCTGAAATAAACAGCTTTTAATCATTTTTTAATCTCAATTCAGCTGTTGCTTTAATATTAATATGGTAAAGTTACAGCAATGGGAAAAATGATCCCGAAAATAATCCGAAATGAGGTAATATTTATGATCATGCTTACATTAATGGCTGTTTGTTTTACTGTTGTTATAGGTATAGTTGCATTTGCTGCGGTAATGTTAGGAGTAGGGCTTCTGCCTATGCTTTGCTTAGGTGCGGCAGGCTGTGTTATCGTTGGTGTGTTTGCACTTATAAAGCTTCTCGCAAAGGGTGTATTCTCACTTCTTAAATGCGTAGTGCTTATGTGCCTGATGGTAGTTCCTGTAGTAAATATCGTTGCACTTGCTATTATTCTCGTGTGTGCATTCAAATATCTGTTTGCTGCAGCCCGCAGCTGATACGGGGGAATATATATGACTTTGCTGTTAACATTTGCAATACTTGCAGTGACGATTATTTACTTCTGCCTTGATAAAGCGGGCAGGATCCGGAAAAACGGTATAGGCAGCTGCCTGTTCTATATCGCCGTGCCTATGCTTTCGGCACTTATGATATGTATAAGCGTTATGATAACTGCAGGAGGCATGGAAAGCATATTCAATGCTTTGACCGAGTCCATGGATACAATGAATTCTCTTGCTGATGAGGAAGTGCTGAAGGCAGGTTTATCCTCGGCAGTTGGTGTTATTATTCAGTTTCTTGCATCTGTGCCCGCAATAATAATCGCTGCGGCAGGCTGCATAGGGTTTATCCAAAGGGAAAAGAATGAAAGCACAATGCTCTTCGGCTCGGACGGAGTATATGAAGCCCGTAAATTCTTAAAGCTTGGTGCTTTTTCGGCGGGAGCGGCAATAATCTCGGGCATTGCAGCAATAGTATTCGGCGTGTGCGTTGCGGCATATGCATCAGGTGCAATATCTATGGGACTTATTCAGCTGGTGCTTATCTGCTTCTTCCTCACGATGCTGACCTTCGGAGTGGGACTGATACTTGTGGTATTCATCTTCCCAATATTTGCAGCGACCCTTGGCATCGGAGTTATAATAAACTGCCTGCCCCTTATAATATCTGCATTTGCATGGGGCTGTGCGTTCTGTATCCTTCATGTTTTCACTGTATTCTTTGCGGTATTCGGCTTGAAAAAGCTTTACAGCGAGGGAGCGCTTGAAAAGAAGAAGGCAATGGTTTTAGGTATAGTTTCGGCAATACCTGTTGTAAACATCTTTGTAATGACATATATTTTTTCGCTTATAAAAGTGGACGCTGCATAAGCTTGCAGAAAAAATTCCGGCATCTGCCGAAAATTTCCAAATCAGGAAACATTATCAGAATGAGAACTGAAATGTATTCCGTCACGGAGGAAAAAAACAGTGGCTGTTATAAAACTTGAAAATCTCACCTACACCTACAGTCAGGGGACGCCCTTTGAAAAGACTGCGGTGAACAATGTTGATCTGGAAATCGAGGAGGGAGAGTTTGTTGGCGTTATCGGTCATACAGGCTCGGGAAAATCCACTCTTATCCAGCATCTCAACGGGCTGATAAAGCCCACCTCGGGCAATGTTTATATTGACGGAGTGAATATCTGGGATAAGAATGTAAAGCTTCGTGATATCCGCTTCAAGGTGGGGCTTGTATTCCAGTACCCCGAGTATCAGATATTCGAGGACACGGTTTATAAGGACATAGCATTCGGACCAAAGAACATGGGTCTTGATGAAAAAGAAACAGACGAGCGCGTCAGAAGTTCTGCCGCGCTTGTAGGCATTTCCGGAGATATGCTGGGAAAGTCGCCCTTTGAGCTTTCGGGCGGTCAGAAAAGGCGTGTTGCCATTGCGGGAGTAATGGCTATGCGTCCAAAGGTGCTGATACTTGATGAACCCACTGCAGGTCTTGACCCCAGGGGCAGGGAGATAATTCTCGGTCAGATAAAAAAATATCATGAGGAAACAGGTTCAACGGTACTGCTTGTATCTCACAGCATGGAGGACGTAGCCCGTTTTGCAGGAAAGATACTTGTAATGAATAAGGGCAGTCTGTTCTGCTATGATGAACCGCCCAAGGTGTTTGAAAGGGCAGACGAGATATCTAAGATAGGGCTTGCAGTTCCTCAGATAACAAAGGTATTCTCCCTTCTCAGAAGCAAGGGTATAGATATCCGCTCGGACGTCTATACAGTGGAATTTGCGGAAAAGACCATCAAGGAATATCTTGCCGCACATGGCAAAGGAGGTGCGGCAGATGCTTAAAGACATCACAATTGGTCAGTATTTCCCGGGAAACTCCGTAATACACAGGCTAGATGCACGATTTAAGATAGCAATAACCGCCATTTATATAATAATGGTGTTCAGCGCAAAGAGCTTTATTTCCCTTGGGGCAGCCTTTCTGTTTTTTGTGATAGCATTTCTGCTTTCGGGGATATCCGTAAAGCTTATAATAAAGAGCATGAAGCCTATCATTCCCGTAATTATCTTCACATCTGTGCTTAATATTTTCTTTATCGACGGTGTGACCGTGTTTGAGCTTTTCGGGATAAGGATATCCGACGAGGGACTTCTTACCTCGGGATATATGATAATACGCCTTGTGTCGCTTATCTGCGGCTCTTCACTGCTGACATACACAACATCTCCGATAATTCTCACAGACGCAATTGAGCAGATGCTGAAGCCACTTTCAAAACTACGCTTTCCTGCCCATGAGCTTGCAATGATGATGACCATTGCCCTGAGATTTATCCCCACATTAATAGAAGAAACCGACAAGATAATGTCTGCACAGAAGGCAAGGGGAGCGGAGCTTGACAGCGGTTCATTTACCGACCGTGCCAAAGCACTTATCCCCATATTGATACCTCTTTTCGTGTCCTCCTTCAGACGTGCGGAGGAGCTGGCGCTTGCAATGGAATGCCGCTGCTATAACGGCGGAGAGGGACGAACAAAGCTAAAGACTCTGGTATCGGGCGGAAAGGATTATGCCGCACTGAGCCTTTCACTGCTGTTTCTTGCACTGATAATGATAATTGATCTTGGAAGGGTCGTTCTCTGATGGAGCGGAATTTAAAGGTAAGGATAGGTTACTGCGGAACAGCGTATCATGGCTTTCAGCGGCAGAATAATGCAGTTTCCGTCCAGAGTGTGCTGGAGGACAGGCTTTCACGGCTCACAGCCTCCGAAGTTAAGATAAACGGCTGTTCAAGGACAGATACGGGTGTTCATGCAAATGAATATTTCTTTTCCTTCCGCACAGATCACACTATACCCTGCGAAAACATAGTTAGGGGAATGAACAGCCTGCTTCCCGAGGACATTGCGGTATTTGACTGCGAGGAGGCTCCGGAGGATTTTCATGCAAGATATTCCTGCATCGGCAAGGAATATGTATATAAGTTTCTGAACAGAAGCACAAGAGATCCCTTTCTGGATAAAAGAGTGCTTCATTATCCGTATAAAATGGATATTGCTCTTATGAACGCTGCCGCTGAGAGGATAGTCGGAACTCATGATTTTTCAGCGTTCTGCGGCGCTCTCGGTGCTAAGGAGGATTCTGTCCGCACAGTTTACGGCTGCAGCGTGAGCCGAGAGGGAGATATAGTTACCCTTACCGTAAGCGGGGACGGATTTCTTTACAATATGGTGAGGATAATAGCAGGCACGCTTATTTACGTCAATGAGGGAAAGCTTTGTCCCTCGGATATTGATGGGATCATCGAAAGCCGCTGCAGGGATAATGCGGGAATAACCGCAAAGCCCTGGGG
>CAMAIG010000045.1 GCA_945835085.1 uncultured Ruminococcus sp.
TGAGAAATGCGACAGCATTTCGAGGGGAGGCGAACAAGACCGCCTCCCCTTTAAACTTTCCTACACCACATATGCCCTCAAAAACGTGCCGGTGGCACGTTTTTGACAAAGAGTTTTTGTTCAAGGTTGTGCAAGTTGTATGATTATTATTCGACATGCTGAGCGTAACAGAGCCGCCCGTAAATTTTTAAGTGAAAACAGTTACTTAATCCTGTTCCTCCGCTTCCGATGCATTATCATCGGCAACGGAAGGCGTTGTCTGAGGAGCCGCAGGAGTCTGACTGTTTGAAGTGCTTTCGGTCTGCATCTGAGCAATGATCTCGGAAATATCAATAAGCATAGAGCTGCTGTCACCGCCAGCAACAGCGGGGAGCTTACCGTCCCACTTGTCTATGTATTCCATAGCAATCATCTGGGGAGTTATCTGCTCGGATTTAAGGCGATAAGCCTCAGCCTCGGCTTCTGCCTGAGCAACAGTCTGCTCTGCCTCCACCTTAATTCTCTGGAGATCCTGTTCAGCCTTCAGAGCGTTCTGCTGAGCAGTCTGCTTGGCTTCGATAGCCGCATTGTACTCTGCAGTGAACTCAAAGGAAATGATATTGAATATCTTTATCTCCAGACCGTAGCTGTTTATCTTGTCATTAAGAAGCTCCTTCATCTGATCGCCGATGATCTGTCTTTCGGTAATGAGCTGTTCTGCAGTGTACTTTGCGGTGACCGCCTTAACGCATTCCTGGATAGCGGGAGCAACGATTATCTGCTCAAAATCATAGCCAACATTTCGGAAAATATCGGCGCTGCATTCATTTCTCACACGATAGTTAAGGGCAATGGTGCTTGAAACGGTCTGCAGATCCTTTGAAGCGGAGGAGCAGTCCACCTCAGCCTTCTGAACACGGTTGTCAATAAGCACTATTTCCTGAATAAAGGGTATCTTGAAATGAAGGCCCTCGCTCAGTACAGAGTCAGAAACCTCACCGAAGGTAAGAACAACTCCCGAGTGACCCGCATCAACGGTAGTAAAGGAATTGAATGCCACAATAAGCAGCACCAGGATAACTATCACGGCAGTAACAATACTGCCGACCTTTTTAGGTTTGATATCAATAACATCAGCCATAATTATTCTCCTCTCAGAAGGGCAGCTCGTCGCTGTCCTTGATCTTGTAATAGCCCCTTGCATCTCTTGCACTGAGAGCAAGCTCCACGATCATAAGCACCACATTTGCGACAGTAACGCAGAATGTTACTGCAAGAAGTATCTCTCTTGCGATCTTAATACCTTTTCCTGATTTTGACATAGAAAATTCCTCCTTAATAATGATTGGTTTATTTATCTTCGAGCTGCCTGAGAGCCTTTATCTCATCTCTGTCAACCCGTATTTTGCCGTCCTTGATGACCTTGACATCATCTCTGTTGAAAACCACCGAAGGGTCGTCGGATTTTTCGGGCTTGACCTTCAGCTTGCCCGTAAGGATATTTACCTCCTCAACATAGCCCTTGAAATCGGGAGTCTTGACGTAAGCGCCCACCTTTGGAGTGATCTTCAGCTCCTCCTCATAGAAATCCTGCTCATATTTCAGGCAGCACATGAGTCTGCCGCAGGTGCCCGATATCTTTGTGGGATTAAGTGAAAGTCCCTGCTCCTTTGCCATTTTGATAGACACAGGCTGGAACTCTCCCAGGAAGGTCTTGCAGCAGAAGGGTCTGCCGCAGACGCCAAGACCGCCCAGCATCTTAGCTTCATCTCTCACGCCTATCTGCCTTAGCTCTATCCTTGTGCGGAAGACCGAAGCAAGGTCCTTGACAAGCTCTCTGAAATCCACTCTGCTTTCGGCAGTGAAATAGAACAGGAGCTTATTGTTGTCAAAAGTGCATTCAACGTCAACAAGCTTCATATCGAGCTTGTGAGCAAGTATCTTCTCCTGGCATATCTTAGCGGCGCTTTCTTCCTTCTGTCGGTTCTGCCGCAGTATTTTCAGATCGTTTTCCGTGGCAATGCGGATAATGGGCTTTAAGGGGGGAACTATCTTTTCGTCCTCCACCATTCTGCAGCCCATAACAACGTCGCCGCATTCAACGCCCCGTGCAGTTTCAACTATAACCTTTTCTCCGGCATTTATCTTATTTCCCTCGGGGGAGAAATAATACATCTTGCCGGCATTTTTAAATCTAACGCCAATAATTTCAGTCATTATATTACCTTTCCTTTTCGGATATTTAGTTCAGAAGCCTTCCCGCAAGCACCGCCGCCGCTGCCGCAGTATTGCAGTTTGCGGCGCAGGCAGAGGATATCTCGCAGACCGCTTCATACATATCAAGGAGCTTTTGAGCCGAAAACCTCTCAGCCATATCAGCGCTTCCCTTGGCGGCACAGCCGATAGCCGAGCCTTTGCCGCATCGCATCACAGCGCTGTCACGAATGGCACGGGCAAGCATCTCCAGAGCGTCCCGCATCTCGTTTCTGTCGGAGCTTATGGAGGAAAGCACAGCCGCAAGGGTGTATTCATCTCTCATGCTGATAGCTTCCGTGCATTTTCTCACAGCCTCCGCCGACCTCATCAGCTTGTCATTGCCCTCAAGGAATTCTATGCATCTGCCGATATTCCCGCCGAAGGACTCCACAGCTTCTTTTATTTTGTCCTCCTCAAAGCCATGCTCCCGCAGTGCCTTGGCACATTCCTCCCTGTCAGCCTCATGAACGTCCATGACCATGGAGCGAGATATCAGCGTGGGAAGAAAAAAGCTTCTGTTTCTTGCGGTAAAAATAAAATAAGCAGTTTCGGGAGGGTCCTCGGTAATTTTCAGCAAAGCGTCCTGAGCGGCGTCGGTCCAGCCGTCGCAGTCAGAGAGGAGATAGACCTTTCTCTCGCAGTCGTTGGGGGAAATGTAGCTGTCCTCCACGACCTTTTCTCTGATAACGTCCACCCCGTAGCTCCTGCCCTCTTTTTGAACATGGATAAGATCGGGGTGCTGATCTCTCAGAATCCTGCTGCACTGTCTGCATATACCGCAGGCATTTTTGCTGTCGCACAGAAGCTGCATGGCAATATATTTTGCCGCAGTTTTCTTGCCGGTGCCCTTATCTCCCGTGATGATGTAGGAGTGAACGAACCTGCCCGTCCTGCTCATAGCATTCACAGGCTCGGTAACAGATCTTTTGGAATAAAGCGTCATAAGCTCATAACCTCATTATATTCGGGCAAAATACCCATGTTATCATTTTACCACATTTACTCGGAAAATGCTATAGTTTTTCAAAATATTTATGCTGTTTTTTGAAAAAACCTCCCCGCTTACCACAAGGGCTATCCCGGGAGGACAGCATGAAACGGGAACTGCACATATCCTGCCCTCTGCCTCATCTGCGGGAATGTTCTCGCTTTCTGAAAGAGCCGCTTCCCTTATGCTCATAGTCCTTTCAAGGGGAGCCGCTCCCGAAAGCTCGGGCACGGGAACAAATATCCTCGGCTGTCTGATAGCTTCCGCCGCAGCAGCAATCCTGTCAAATTCATCAGCCTCAAGCCCCGTGAGCATAAAAACAACATGTACATTATCGGCATATTCGCATTCTATCCCATTATCACGAAACCTGTCTGCCAGCTCATGCCCCGTAAAGCCCGCCCCGGGGGCAAAAATAACCAGCTTGCCCCATTCGCCCTCCTCTATCTGCCAGGCAGGGGAAAGACGTTTCTTTAATCTGATCGAATGCTCCTTCATAAGCGAAAAGTATTTATCCGCAGCCTTCTCCATAAAGCCGTTGCAGATATCGAGAGAGCGCAGGATAAGATAAGAGGGGCTTGATGAACCGAACAGCGCCATTTTCTCCTTGGCAAACCCATCGTATTTTTCAAGCTTTGGGTCAATAATGTGAAGATAAGCTCCTCCCGTCAGAACGGGAAGGGTCTTGTGAGCGGAATCGCAGCATATATCCGCCCCGTGATAAATGGGGTGAAGGGGAACGCCCTTTTCATCGTAAATAAATCTGAGATAAGCCCCGTGAGCATTGTCCACGGCAAGCCTGACCCCATACCTTTTGCAGACCGCACCTATCTCGTCAAGAGGAGCGCTTTTTCCAAGATAATCGGGAGATGTGATATATACACAGGCAGGCTCCCCCGCCTTTATAATTGCCTTTTCCACAGCTTCGGGAGTTATCCTCCCCGAAACCACCGTGTTTTCATATTCGGGATATATCCATGTCACATCAAGTCCCAGCAGCACACAGGCAGAAAGAAATGCCCTGTGGCAGTTCCTTGCCGCCACGACTTTTTTTGACCTGCCCGTGCACATGGCAAGCATAGTCTGAATGCAGAGAGTAGAACCGCCTGCGGAAAAAACGGTCTTATGGGAGCCGAAGATTCGGGAAGCGTTCTTCTCGCTTTCGGCAATTATGCCCTGAGCCTCAAAAAGACTGTCAGCGCCCATTATCTCGGTAATGTCAAGCTCACAGCCCGATTTACCCTTGTGCCCCGGCATATGCGCCCTGACCGTTCCCGAAGAAGCGTATTTATCCGTAAAATCCTTTATAGGTGTGTTCATCATATTCACCGCATATCAATAATATTCAACAACATCGGCAATATCCTTACCCTTGAAAATAACTCTCGGTATCCTCTTTGAAATGCCGCAGATTATCTCATAGCCGATAGTGCCGTACATCTGAGCAAGGTCGTCTGCAGTGATGACTTCATTTCCATCTCTTCCGATAAGGGTGACTGTTGTACCCTCGCAAACTCCGTCGATGCCCGTAACATCGACCATCATCTGATCCATGCAGACTCTTCCTGCAATAGGCGCTCTTTTTCCGTTAATGAGCACATAAGCCCTTCCCGAAAGGCAGCGGGCATAGCCGTCGGCGTAACCGATAGGGATAGTGGCAAGGACCATATCCTTATCCGCACGGAAGGTCCTTCCGTAGCTGACAAAGCTTCCCTTGGGCAGAACCTTAACATAGGAAACCGCCGCCTTCAGGTCCATAACAGGCTCCAGAGCGCATGGCAGTTCAAGCTTCCTGTCGGGTTTTAAGCCATAAAGCATTATGCCGTAGCGGACAAGAGTGCTTCTGGGGTCAAAATGAAATGCACCGCCCGCACTGTTAAGGCAGTGAGCGTGACGAAGCTTTACTCCCATTTCCTCCGCAAGCTCCCTTACCTTGAAGAAATGCTCGGTCTGAGCCTCCGTATAAGCCAGATCCTCCTCGTCCATGCTGTCCGCAGCCGCATAGTGAGTGAACATCCCGTCTAAAATGATACCCTCAAAAGCGGATATCCTTTTAAGAGCCTGAGCAGCCTTGTTGCAGGAATTATCGTCATAAGCGCATACGCCTATCCTGCCCATGCCCGTGTCCACAGCAAGATGAATTTTCACCTTAACGCCCTGCTCTGCGGCAGACTGTGAAAGCGTGACAGCATATTCCTCGGAAACGGCAGCCTGGATAATGTCATTTTCAGCCAGCACCGAAGCATATTCCACGGGCGTGTGTCCTAGAATTAGTATCTCGCCCTTTACACCGTATTTTCGCAGATTTTCCGCTTCCTTTACGTTTGAAACAGCAAAAAAGCTGACTCCCAGGCTTTCGAGAAAGGGAACGGTGTTCCCGTCATCATGACCGTAAGCATTAGCCTTGACCACGCAGACGATCTGAGTTTTTTCTTCGTCGGTAAGTGCTCTTACCGCAGCAAGATTTCTTTCCAGTCTGTCAAGATGGACCTCAGCCCATGCTCGGCGCAAAAATCTTTCCATATTTAAGTAATGCTCCTTGAAATAAGAATTTATATGTGTTATAATAAGGCAGCAGCCGATAATTGTGGTGTGCTGCATTAAGAATAATCAACAGAAAGCCGGTGTTCTATGGACAAAATACCGATAAACAGCGTAAGAGAAAAAACAGTCTGCTTCACAGGGCACCGTCCCGAAAAGCTGCCCGACGGAGGAGATGTTAACTCTCCCGCAATAAAGCGCCTGAAAAGCCTTCTCTATGCCGAGATAATGGACGCCGCCGACCAAGGCTTTGATACCTTTGTAACGGGAATGCAGCGGGGCATAGACCTCTGGGCAGGAGAAGCTGTGATGTCGGCAGCGGCAGCCAGGGGCTTAAAGCTCATAGCCGTGCTTCCCTATCGTGATATGGGAAAGGGCTATAAGGGCAGCGACAAATGGCTTTTCGGCAGGATAATGGATCTTGCCCATGAAACGGTAATAATAAGCGAGGAATACACACCAGCCTGTATGGCTCAGCGCAACAGGCTCATGGTAGACAGCTCCTCCCGTATAATCGCAGTGATAGACAATGAACACAGCGGCACGGGGCAGACGCTGAGATACGCCCGCAGTCAGGGACTGGAGATACGCCGTATAGACATCAGTGCCGTTACGGGGGACCAGCTTACTCTATTATAATCCAAAACAGTAACTTTTGCAAGGTATAAAAAATAAATTTCAACGTGTGACTGAAGCCGCTCGTTGGTAAAGCAGCAATATTACCCATACCTTGCGGCTCGGTAACCTGCGTATTCAAGCCAAATATATCAGAATGAGCATTTCTTTGGCGCAAGATCTCCGAATTTTCGACAGGCAGAAATATTTTTTGCCATATTAAATAAAAGCCTTGATATTATGAACATCTTATGGTATAATGATATAAAAATAATAAGAAAGGATTGCATCAATTATGAACGAGAACGTAATATTTGACAGATTTCTTGATATAACATCTAAGCTGTATGCTCAGATGTGCAGCGAGGACGGTGACGCATCAAACGACCACGCCGAGGTTTTCCGCCTGCTTACGGAGCTTGCAAAGACCCTTGTAAATGCAGACAGAGCAAGCTTCTGGAAATGGGATAAGCGCAGCCATACTCTCTGGACAACAGCAGCAGTTGGCACAGGCAGGATAACCATTCCCGAGGACACGGGGCTTGTGGGCAAGGCACTTAAGGAAAAGCGTGCAATAATCACCAACGACCCCTATAACGACCCCAATTTCAACTCCGACGTTGACAAGAAAACAGGCTATGTAACAAAGTCCATACTTGTAATGCCTATATCGAACTGCAAGGGCGAGTTTATCGGAGCATATCAGGCGATAAACAAGCTTGACGGAAACGGCTTTGACCTTGAAGAGGACACAAGAAGGCTTGCGGCAGCGGCATTCATCTGCGGAATTACCCTTGAATCGGAAACCTTCCTTGACGATTCCATGCACGACAAGCTCACAGAGCTTAAAAACCGAATGGGCTTCTCCTCTGATTACGGCAAGAGCTATTCCGCAAAGGTAAATGCAGGAGAAAAGGTTTCTCTCTTTATCTGTGATATCGACCACTTCAAGAGAGTAAACGATACATACGGACACAACGCAGGAGATGCGGTGCTTCGCCATGTTGCGGGACATTTCAGGAACAATATCAGAGAGTGCGACGACGTTTACAGATGGGGCGGCGAGGAATTCATAGTAATACTTCCCGATACCGATATAAACGGTGCCGCAGCAGAAGCGGAGAAGCTCAGAAATCTCATAATGAACTCCGTCTGCACCTTTGAGGACACAGATATCCATGTAACCATGAGCTTTGGCGTAACACAGCTTGATAAAGCCCTCAGCATCGAGGACAACATCAAGGCAGCGGACGAAAAGCTCTATACCGCAAAGGAAACCGGAAGAAACAGGGTTATAGTATAATATTTCAAATCATTACAAAAATGCCGTTCCGACACTCCCTGTCGGAACGGCGTTTTTTTCTGTCGAAAAAGTCATAATATTGTGCCGAGCATAAAATTCCCTTTGCAAAATATGGCTTCAATACTTACGTTACCGAGCCGCAAAACAGACAAATTTTTGCTATTTCTCCAACGAGTTGGCCTCAGCGGCTCGCTGATACCGAGCCGCAAAGCAGACAAATTTTCGCTGTTTCTCCAACGAGTTGGCTTCAGCGGCTCGCTGATTTCACTTCATGATATTCCTTCTCTGTGTTGACGTTCCAGATATTCTCCTTGGAGGTCTTTCCCGAAATGATATTATCCGCAGCCTCAAATGCGGTCATCATGGAGTGGTCCATGTTGTTGTACCTGTGCTGACCGTTTCTGCCTATGCAGTAAAGATTTGAGAAGCTGTCGGCAAAGCTTATTATCCTGTCCATCTCGCTGTATGTGTCAAAATAAGCGGGATATGCCTTTTTCACTCGCTCCACATGATAATCAAGCACAGCCTCTCCCGAGCGGATAATGCCCATCTTCACAAGCTCATCGGCACCCATCCTTGCAAAATCCCCGTCGTCCATATTCCAGTATTCGTCACCCTCACGGCAGAAAAATTCAAGTCCTAGCCAAACATTTTTTTCAGGCTCCTCCACAAGATAGGGGGACCAGTTGTTGAAAACCTGTATCCTTCCCATCTTCATGCCGGGGTCCTGAACATATATCCAGCAGTCGGGAACGATAT
>CAMAIG010000046.1 GCA_945835085.1 uncultured Ruminococcus sp.
TATTTTGCAATAACTATTTCATTTGCGGCTCGGTAACGTTTGTACGGCAGCCCGCAAACATTTGATTTAGCGGGAGCGCCCCTCATAAAGCCGAAAACTCTTCCCATACTGCAAGAATGGCTCTTTTGTCCCGTACCTTCAGAGGATAGCTTTCGCCGTTTGCGAGAATGCAGGCTCCGTCGGTGATCTCCGAAATATGCTCCATATTCACAACTATCCCCTTATTGACGGAGAGAAACCGCTTGTCATCGGCTATCATTCCCATGATGTCGGAGAAGGTCATTCTGATGGAATAGCTCTCTCCGCCGATGGTGCGGATATTGACATAATGACCCGATGAAAGTATGCTTGTGATCTTTGACAGTGAAAGTCTGAGCTTTGCCTTGCCCTTGTTAAGCTCCAATATCCTTTGGGCAGAGGGCATGGTTTTCAGCAGCTCGTCCATGACCTTGAAAATACGCTCCTTTGAAACGGGCTTCATTATGTAATCAAAGGCATGGCAGGAAAAGGCGTCCAGCATATGTGTATCGCTGGCGGTGATGAATACTATGCGGCAGTCATTGTCCGTTTTCCTAAGCTCCAGTGATGTCTGAACGCCGTTAAGCTCCGTCATATACACGTCCATGAACACCACGTCATAGCTGCCCTTGTCAAATATCTCAAGAAATTCCATGCCCCCGGAAAAGCTGTCTATGGTCACAGCAATATTATTCTCGTCGGCATATTTTGTTATGAAATTTTCGATTATTTTCAGAATGATAATATCATCATCAATAACGGCTATTTTCATATTTATGACCATTCCTTTTTTGTGAGTTTTGGTGCTTATTTTCTTCCAAGCTTCAGATCACGCAGGAAAATATAGTCATCATCGGCTTTGTCATAATACCTTTTCCCGCTGCCCGAAATTATCTCGGAAACATATCTTCCCGCAAGTGCATAGAATTCGTCCTCGTAATGGACCATATGAGCACCGCCAAGGGGAAAGCTGTCCGACCCATAGAAATGCTTTGATATATCTATCACACAGCAGCCCGTAAGCTCTGCAAACATATCCTCAAAGGTGCGTATAAATGCTCTTTTTTCCTCAATGCGGTCGGTTTCAAGGGGTTTTAAGCGAAAATCAAGATCAATATAGCTGCTTTTGAGGTCTGCCCTTATCAGAATAATATTGCTGCCGTAGCGGGAGCGGGCAAACTCTGCAAAGCTTTCCATGCCTCTTCTGCATTCCTCGGCAGTTCGCTTGTGGAAAAGATAGGCGGGAGTGCAGTCTTTGGCTATGGAAGCATAGAAATCCGTCCTAAGGATAAAATCGTCCGTTTCAAACAGACCGCCCTTGAATTCCATCATGCTGCATACAAGGTCGTACATATCTGCAATGAGCCACTTGCCGCCGCTTTCCCTCAGCAGCCCTTTGCCTGCATGGGAAAAGGCTTCGGCAACCGTTCTCCTTCGCCAGCTGCTTGAACAGAAGGCGGCAGAGTCCTCGGGGACTGCATGATCTATAGGCGGCTCGTCTGCGATAATGCAGGGCTGCTTGAATATATACCGTGATACTTCTATTTTGTCCGCTGCCCTGTTAAGAGCTTCACGGGAAATGCAGCTGCCCCAGATATCGGCTTTTATCCGATCATGGGCATGGGAATATTCCCGAAGCCTTTGGGGATCATTTGCCAGGAGAAGATAAACCTGGGCATTTTTTTCGGTAACATCGGCACCTGTTTTCTCCCTAAGAAGCTGCACAAGCTTTTTTATTATGCGAAAATTATATTTAAAAATGACAGAGTATTCATCAAAGGGACGGGAGATATCTCCGCTTTTTATGGCATTTATCGCCCGTGCCGCAGAGATAAGCTCAGAGGAGCTGTTATTCCCGAGAAATTTTTCCACATAGCAAAGGCTTACCCCTGCATTTTTCAGGCGGATAAGCCCGGGACGGTTAAGAGTGGCAAATTCCCGTGAGGTTTCCGCAATTATCTCGTCGGCGGCATTGTCCATGTCAAGAAGCCTGCTCTGATATGCTCTGGCGGTCATGCTGTGATAGTATTTCATCACCCTGTCAAACCATATTTCCGTGTCACGTTCACTTATGTAAAAACGCCCGCTTTTTCCCTCGGTGATCTCCGAAGCAGCCCTTGCACAATGCTCATAAAAAGCAGGCTCGAAGGCTGAGGGGGAGCTGTCATTACAGTCACGGAAATAGTGCCTTGAAACATCAATAACGCATGGAGCGGCAAGCTCAATGAAATACTCCTCCATCTGCTTCATGAGCCTGTTTACGGAAGCCTTCGGGGAACAGTTTCTCAGCTCGCTCCCTACAACACCCATTGAGGGAAATTCAAGCCTGATAAGGATTATCCTCTCCTTGGGGAAAACGGACAGCAGCTTTTCGGCATAGCTTTTGATAAGGGGCTTCCAGAAATCCTCCTTAAATGGGGGAGCTATCCTTTGAGCAATGTCCTTGTGTGCCGAAAAATGCCCCGACCTCAGAAATGCGTTTGATGCGGTATAAAGACTGTCTGAAATTTTTATGCAGGATATTGCCGCAGCGGCATAAAAATCCACCGCAATGAAATCTGCACCGCAGGAGGACATATAGCCTTCAAAGCTTTTTTCAATGTCGGTTTTAAGATTTGTGCCGCCCTCACCGCATTCACAGCCCTTGCCCGAAAATACGGTGAGAGGTGAGATTATAAGCCCTGTGCCGTCAATATCCTCACAGGAGCTTTCAAATATTCTTTTTAAAACTGCTGAGCCCTGGAGCAGTATCTTATGTCTGCCCGAGGGCATTTTTCTGCCGCAAAGCTCCTTGATGGAAATGGCTGCCTTTTCACGCAGTTCATCTCCAATTGGAAATACGGGGTAAACCTTAACGCCCTTTTGGGTGTCTGTGCTTATTACGGGAATAAGGGAAAGGGTGCAGCTCAGTCTGCCGTTTTTCTCCCTTACGCTTATCCGTGCAGCTCCGCCGTATCTGTTTTCGGGAAGCTCGGACATGGCGGTAAGGAAATTTCCCAGAGAATATATGCAGGGGACTGTCCGTCCGTCTGAGGAGATTATCTCGCTGTATTCCTGCATAACATGGGGATGAGAGCCGATTATCACATCAGCGCCGCAGTCAGCCATTAACCGTGCCGCTTCACGCTGATATTTCCTCACCGCAGCGGAATTCATTCTTCCCCAGTGGATAACTGCGATAATTATCTCTGCGCCGCTGCTTCTTGCCGCCTTGCAATGCTCCGCAAAGCTTTCGGGGGAATATCTTGCAAGAAGTCCTGTTTTGTCGTCAATATTGGTTTCGGTGCCGTTTGAAATCATGCTCTGAGCGATAAAAGCGGTTTTTATGCCGCAAATATCCCTTACCACGGGGTCGTCGCCCATGGCACCTATATTTATCATGCCGTTTTCTTTTATAATGCGAATGGTTTCCTCCGCACCCCAAATGCCATGGTCGCAGTTGTGGTTGTTTGCGGTAATGAGAGCGTCAAAGCCCGCATATGCCGCCGCAGCAGCAAATGTGGAGGGGGAATTGCAGTTGGGACTGCCGCAGTCCGTCCGAAGCTGCTCATGCTCAAAGGGGGCATTATCGCAGCATACGGTTTCAAGCACCGCTGCGGAAAAATCCGCACGGCTTATTATTTCCCTCACAGGTGCAAAAGCCTCGGAAAAATCAAACATCACAGCCTCGGCTTTTCTCTGAAGGGGAGCGGAGCACATAAGATCCCCTGCAATGATTATCTCAGCCTGCCTGTTTCGCTTTCGTGACAGCTTTCTTCCCACGGAAATTTTCACGGATACCGTTTCCCCCGCCGAGGACAGGAGGATATCTGCTTCTCCCGAACTTAGAGCCGTAACTGTGCCCGCTTCGTCAACAGAAGCAACTAAGCTGTCAGAGGACACAAAGGCAGCGGGGGGAACGGTGTTTTTGTATTCCCACCTTATCTGTGCCGTTTCACCCGGCTGCATACAGATGACCTTCTGAGCCGTGAGCTTATGTGATATAGGTGTAAAGGGCACCTTTTCCGAAAAGGGACCCATTATCTCTCTGCCGTTTTTTCTTATGAATGCACAGACCTCCGCCAGATATTCCCTGCCGTTTTCAAAGCCCATTATGACCTTTGAGGTCCCGATGGCGTATCGGGTCTTTATGCATAGCTGCGGTGCTTCGGCTCTGTAATACCTGAGGATATAACCGTCTGCACCGTCAACAGCCTTCCAGCAGGTCTTTGCTGCACGGTGAAGCCCTGCTGCGGTAAATCCGCCGGGGACGCTGAGCGGGGTATCCATGTTCCCTCAACCTTTCAAAAAAATAGTCTGTGACCGGGGGGGTTCTGAAATAATTATACCATCACTTGACTGTTATGTCAACAAAAAGCCTTCATATTGCAGTATCCCACTTGAAAATGACCGTAAAATATTGTATAATAGCATTAACTTATATTTTTGAAAGGATAAGCTCTGTGAAAAAAAGAATTTTTGATATAATCCAGATCGGCAACAAGGAAGATCTTCCCAGCAGATTTTTCGATATCTTCATCGTAACTGCAATTATCCTCAATATCCTTACCCTTTTTCTTGAAACCTTTGAGGAGCTTTCGGCAATGTTTCCCGTTTTAAAGGTCATTGAGCTTGTGACTGTATGCATATTCTGCGTGGAATATGCGGCAAGAGTATGGACGGCGGATTACCTTTATCCCGGCTGCTCCAAAATGAAGGCAAGGGTCAGGTTTATTTTTTCCTTTGACGGTATTGTGGATCTTCTGACTATACTGCCATTTTTCTATCTCTCGGGCTTTATCGCATTCAGAATGCTGAGAGTGGTAAGGATATTCAGGCTTTTCAGGATAAACAGCCAATATGACTCCTTCAATGTCATCACATCGGTACTTCTTGAAAAGAAAAATCAGATAATATCCTCCGTTTTTATAATACTGATTCTTCTCCTTGCATCGTCCCTGGGAATGTACAGCGCCGAGCATGAGGCACAGCCCGAGGTGTTCAGAAATGCTTTTTCGGGCATATGGTGGAGTATGTCAACGCTCCTCACCGTTGGCTACGGAGATATTTATCCCGTGACAGTTATCGGCAGGATAATGGCGATAGTTATTGCCTTTCTGGGAGTGGGCGTCGTGGCGATACCCACAGGTATCATCAGCGCAGGCTTCGTGGAGCAGTATAACGAAAATGAGAATTCCGACAAAAAGCTCCGTGACATTTCCCATATCGGCGAGATAATCGTCGGTATGGATGACGATATCGTGGGGCAGACGGTGGACGAGATACAAACGGAATACAATGTCAGGCTCTATCTGATAATCAGAGGAGAGCTTACCCTGGTGGCGTCGGGCTCCACAAGGATAATGGGAGGAGATATCCTGGTAATTGAATCGGAAAAATTAGTTAAGGCAGCACCGAAAAAATAACAGGTGCTGCCTTAATTTTTTTTGAAAAAATCATTTTCTGTTGACAGTTTATCCATATTATGATATAATATTCTTAAAAAATACAGCTCAGGGGTTGATAAGCTTGTCTGTTATCCTTACTGTCAGAGAGGAAGCGGTGTGTCTGCTTGTTCTCATTTTCCTGTTCTTCTACCATTCGATTTACAAAAATAATGACGACAACGACGGAAAATCATTTCTGAAAATAACATTCTGTGCCATCTGTCATGTTGTTCTTGACATTATTACCGTATTTACCGTAAATAATCTCGATATCGTTCCCGCAGCAGTTAACAAGGTGCTGCATCTGGCGTTTTTCTGCTTCGGCGTGATGTTCATAATAGAATTTCTCGATTATGTGTTCAAGCTGACAATGCCCTATCAGCTCCTGCAGAGATACCGCAGGGTCAAGTTTTTTCCAATACCTATCATAATTTTGCTGTCATTTTTCCTCCCAATAAATTATATTGAAGGCAGGGGAACGAATTACAGTCATGGTCCTCTGGTTTTTGTATGCTACGCTGTATTTGCCGTTTACTGCATATTTGCCATGGGGCTTTCTCTTGCAAACTACAAAAATCTTGACAAAAAGACCCGCCTTGCTGTGCTGCCTACCATTACCCTGATGGCGGTGCTTATCTCGCTTCAGGCGGTGATACCCGAGCTGCTTATTACGGGAGCCGGTGTGACCTTTGTCTGCATAGGTTTGTTTGTCACGGTTGATAATCCCGTTTCCTCCTATCTCGAACAGGCACTCTGGGACAATGCCACGGGTGTACGCAATAAAAACAGCTTTCAGAAGCAGCTGTCCGCTCTGGAGAAGAAATATCAGAAAAAGCCCGTAAGCATCGGCTTTGTTATCTGCGATATGAACGGGCTGAAGCTCATTAACGATAATTACGGTCATGCAGAGGGCGACAAGCTCATTAAGGCAGCTGCAGGGGTGCTTCTGGAAAATCTTGCCACCGCATACAACGTTTACCGTATAGGCGGAGATGAATTTGCGGTGATATATCTTTCTCCCGACAATGAGTCTGTTAAGGAGGAGATCGAAAACGTCAGAAAAGCCTGCGATGAATACAAGGACAGTCCCATTAAGCTGAGCATTGCCATGGGCTTTTCCTCGGGGACTGTGACCTCTTCGGAATTTATGGATATTTACAGGCAGGCAGATGCTCTGATGTATGAAAACAAGGCTGCCATAAAAAGGCTCTGCCCCGAATTCCGCAGATAGCGGCTCGGCGGCGTGTCGCCGCAGCCACCTCGTTGGTCAGACAGCAAATGATCTTTTATTTGCGGCTCGGTAACGTTATACAGAAATAATTTTTATTTGAAAATATGCGGAGTGTCACCGCAGCCATCTCACTTATTTTACCGTTCACTCACATTCATCCAGACCCTCATATCATTTTCGCCGCGGTTTCCCCAGGTATAATAGGGAACGGCAACGGCTTCGCAGGGAGTAAGTTTTTCCGGCTCGCTGCTGTATAGATCATCGCATTCCGAAATGCGATATGCTTTTGCGGTGAGCTTTACGGTGCCCTCGGGAAGCAGAGGGTCAGATCCGCCGATGGTGGGAGTAACGCTTCTGTCTATCCTGATATCTCTGACGCTGCCGTTATCTGCACCCTCAAAACAGTAAACAAGAGGTCCACGCATCAGGGCGGTCATTCCCGATAATCTCGGCACCTTGTTTGATGCTCTTACAAATCTTGGAGTGCCCTCAAGGAGCAGCTCTATCTTCGCATTTTCGTTTATATTGATGTAAACATAGCCCTTTATGGGAGCGTCTGAAATATTCGAACCATTGACTTTAAGGGTATAGCTTCTGCTCCATTTTGGGATACGCACAGCAAGTCTGCCGCTGCCCTTAACGTCGTATCTGACAGTCATATCATAGGGGTAATCGGTTGTGCATCTGAGTGAAATGCCGTTTTCAAAGCTCACACTTCCCGATGCAAACAGATGACAATATGCGGTGTCACTGCTTTCTCCGTAGGCATATTTTCCGATAGAGCCTATGAGTCTTGCCGCATTGGGAGGACAGCAGGCACAAGCATACCATCCGGGACGGGAGGGCAGAACGTGAGAATGGGTGCTGGCTTTTCCCGAAATGCCAAGATCAATTTCAAGGGGATTTACATAGAAAAATCTCTTTCCGTCAAGCTGCATTCCAGCAAGGACTGTATTATAGAATGCAAGCTCCATAACATCTGCATATTCTCCCCGTATCTCATTTTCAAGCATTCTGCTGCCAAAAAACATTAGTCCGATAGCGGCACAGGTTTCCGAATAAGCGGTATCGGGTGGCAGATCGTAATCAACGGTAAAGGCTTCTCCGTTGACGGTTGAGCCGATACCTCCCGTAATGTACATTTTCTTGTGAACGATATTGTCCCATAAGCGACGGCAGGCTTCGATAAGCTCTTTGTCATTCGTTTCGGCTGCAAGGTCTGCCATACCAGTGTAGAGATAAACCGCACGGACAGCGTGTCCCGTTGCTTCGGACTGCTGACGGACGGGCTTTCCGCTCTGGCGGTAGTCATTGTCCCATGGATTGCTGCCCCACACCGTCCAATCTCTCTTTTCCGCTTCCTTTGCGTAAAATGACGGGTCTGCACCACGGTCGTCAATGAACTGCTTTGCAAGCTCAAGAAAATGCATATTGTTTGTCAGGCGATAGAGCTTCAAAAGAGCAAGCTCGATTTCGGGGTGTCCCGGTATGCCCTTGTTTTTCTGCAGAACAAATCTGTCGTAAATGCATTCAGCATTCTTAATGGCAATATTGAGAAATTTCCTTTTTCCCGTGGCTTCAAAATAGGCACAGGCTGCTTCTATCATGTGACCCGAGCAGTAAAGCTCATGGGCTTCAAGAAGATTTGTCCAGCGCTTTTCCCTGTCCTTCACGGTAAAATATGTGTTGAGATAACCGTCCTCGTCCTGGGCGTCGGCAATGAGGTCAATAAGCTCGTCCGC
>CAMAIG010000047.1 GCA_945835085.1 uncultured Ruminococcus sp.
ACTTATCCCTTCGCCTGTGCGCTTCCCCTCTGCGGCTGACGGAAAGGGCTTTGCACCTCTGGCAGAGTATGTCCATTCCCTCTGGCTTAAATTCGGAATACATATAATGCGTGGTATCCCCCGTCAGGCAGTGGCGAAAAACACTCCCGTAAAGGGCACTGACAAGACTGCCCGTCAGATAGCAAAGACCGCAAGCATATGTCAGTGGAACACGGATATGTACGGCGTTGACCCCGAAAAGGAAGGGGCACGGGAATATTACGACAGCATTTTTGAGCTGTATGCTTCATGGGGCGTGGATTTTATCAAGGTTGATGATATCTGCCGGGAGCTTCCTCATGAGGAAGGGGAGCTTATTATGCTCAGCGAGTCCCTTAAAAGCTGCGGAAGGGATATGGTGCTGAGTCTTTCACCCGGACCTGCCCTTATCGAAAAGGCTGAGCTTTACAAGCAGACAGCGAATATGTGGCGAATAACCGACGATTTCTGGGACAAATGGTAGCTGCTCTATGCAATGTTTGAGCGTGCACAGGCATGGTGCATTCATGCAGGCAGCGGTCACTGGCCCGATGCGGATATGCTTCCCGTGGGAGCTATACTTCAGGATTACGGCAAAGACTGCCGCACAAAGTTTACCCATGAGGAGCAGATAACCATGCTCACCCTCTGGTGCATCATGCGTTCACCCCTTATGATAGGCGGGGATATGGTATATAACGACGAGTTTACTCTTAATCTTCTCACAAACAGCTCGGTGCTTGAAATGCTTTCTCAGTCCCGCTCGGCGCACCCTCTTTTCAGAAGAGAAATTGGCGGAAACGAGATAATTCTCTGGCACGCATACAGACGTGACGGCGGGGCATATATTGCCGTGTTCAATGCGGGAGAGTCACAGGCAGAGCTTACATTCTCCCTTGAGGAAATAAACATTGATACGGAATATGTATCCTTCACGGAGCTTTGGACAGGTGAAAGGTCCGATAATGCAAAGGCGCTTTCATGCAGCGTGGCTCCCCACGGGGCAGCGGTGTTTTTTGCGGACTGACCAATTGAAAAATATAAGTAAAAGGGACAAAAATAATTGCAATTTATATAAAAATATGTTATAGTAAATACAGCGCATTTTCTGCGTGGAATAATAAACAAATCGGAGGTCTTAAATGCCATGGGAAAGGCTCTTATAATCGGCTGCGGCGGCGTTGCAAGCGTTGTTATCCACAAGTGCTGCCAGAATGACGAGGTTTTTGAGGAAATAATGATCGCATCACGCACAAAGTCCAAGTGCGACGCATTGAAGGAAAAGCTTCAGGGCACAACAAAAACAAAGATATCCACCGCAAAGGTCGATGCCGATAAGGTCGAGGAGCTTGTTGCTCTCATGAAGGAGTTTAAGCCCGATATCTGCATAAATGTTGCGCTTCCTTACCAGGATCTTACCATCATGGACGCCTGCCTTGAATGCAAGGTGGACTATGTTGACACCGCAAACTATGAGCCTGAGGATACAGCTAAGTTTGAATACAGCTGGCAGTGGGCATACCGTGAGAAATTCGAGAAGGCAGGCATTACGGCTCTTCTCGGCAGCGGCTTTGACCCGGGCGTTACGGGTGTATTCTGTGCCTATGCCCAGAAGCACTATTTTGACGAGATAAACTATATAGATATCCTTGACTGCAATGCAGGCGATCACGGCTATCCCTTTGCAACAAATTTCAATCCCGAGATAAATATCCGTGAGGTCAGTGCCAAGGGCAGCTATATCGAGGACGGCAAATGGGTCGAAACCGAGCCTATGGAGATAAAGAGGGTATATGATTTCCCCGAGATCGGCGAGAAGGATATGTATCTTCTTCATCATGAGGAGCTTGAATCCCTTGCCCTCAACATCAAGGGAATAAAGAGAATACGCTTTTTCATGACCTTTGGTCAGTCCTATCTCACACATCTCAAATGCCTTGAAAATGTTGGTATGACTTCCATTGAGCCTATCAACTACAACGGCATGGAGATAGTACCTCTCCAGTTCCTGAAGGCAGTTTTGCCCGATCCTGCAAGTCTTGGTCCCCGCACAAAGGGCAAGACCAACATCGGCTGCATCATGCAGGGCTTCAAGGACGGAAAGCCTGTTAAATACTATGTTTACAATGTCTGCGTTCATGAGGAATGCTATGCGGAGGTAGGCTCACAGGCCATCTCCTACACCACAGGCGTTCCCGCAATGATCGGCGCAATGATGGTCATGACAGGAAAGTGGAAGAAGCCCGGTGTTTACAACATTGAGGAGTTCGATCCCGATCCCTTTATGGACGCACTTAACAAGTGGGGGCTTCCCTGGAAGGAAACCTTCGACCCAAAGCTTGTTGACTGACAGAATTTATGTAAAGCTAAAGCCTGAGAAGATTTTGCTCTTCTCAGGCTTTTATAATTTATTGTTTTTCCGTTCCCCCGAAAATGAAATAGCTCGTTAACCCTTCGCCAAAGGACGCCGAATTATAGGGTAGCCCCGATTCCTTCAAGGAATCACTGTGGTCAAGCTCGGTAATATCCCAGCCCATCAGACTGCAAAGCTCGATAAATGCACACATTCCTCTTGGCGTGTCAAGATTATCGTCCGTCATGCGGGAGATAAGCTCCGTGTCCCGTGACATGACCGCATCAAGAGTTATGCTGTCCATTTCCGCCGTCATATCGGGGTCAAGATAATGGGAAAAATCAATGGAAAACACAAACAGACAGTTCTTTTCCGCTGCCATTTCTTTAAGAAGCTGCGCTATATCGGCGGATATGATCGGTTCACTTCTCCCCGAAACCAGCAGACAGGCTGTCTTTGCCTCGGGAAAATAATATCTGACAAAGGGCATAAGCACCGCCGCCGAATGATCCTTTTCAAGCATATCATCATCGCTTACAGCCCCAAGCTCCGCAATAAACCGCTCCGAAAGCTCCCTGTCGGTGCTTACCCTGCCAAGGTCTGTGTTCCAGTCGGAAAGAGTGGTGCAGAGCATATCCCTTTCGGGATAGTGCATGGGCGCTACTATTACTACTGTTTCGATATCGTCACTGCGAGCTGCTGCGGCAGTCTTGAAAAATCCCGATATCATTCTCCCCGCAAGCAGATGATGGGTAACAACTCCTGCCATTAACCTGCCCTCGGTTTCATATTCGGAGGACATATCATCATAAATACGGAAGCTCCTGCTGTCACTGTGAATGCAGTCGATAAGGGACACTTCCTCATGAGAAGTATTTTCATGCTCATATACTGCAGCGTTGGAAGCCGAGGTGGTTTCCGACGCTGCAGCTGTTTCCAAAGCATTTTCACTGCTGCCGCAGGCTGCTGCAAGGATAACAAGTGCAGCAAGCACAGCGTAAAGTCCGATCTTTTTTTTCATGGTCACTTTACCGTAACAAGGCTGCGGTCGCTGACGCCCCAGCTTCCGTCCGTAAAGGTCACCACCGCTCCCTCGCAGAGATATTCACCCGAGGTGGACAGCCTGATGTAGTAGGTAAGGGAATTGCCGCTATATACGGCGCCGGATATCCTCTGTCCGCTGCGGGAGATGTAGTTATCATCTCCGGACATTATAAATCTTGCACAGGAGGGAATAACATCATCAACGGTGAAATGATCTGTATTCCCATCGGTTCTGATAGTTACCATTATGAGCGCACCGGGATCCCAGCCGCCGCTTACGGAATAAAGCTCCTTTGTAACATTTACCGTAGGCTCGTCTTCCCTGTCTGTGAGCCTGCCCTCGTAATATACGGTGCAGCACACATTTCCCGATATGACCTTTATATCGGCATTTTCAAACTGCTCCTTATTAAAGCTTACCGAGCAGCTGTTGAACTTTTCAAGTGTTGCCCTGCGCTCAACGCCCATCTGATTGAAGCTTACCACAGCATCTCCCGAGGTCTTCGGAACATATCTGTTTATGTAGAACATAAGCTCTGCCGCAGCGCTCTTTTCGGTCTGTTTTGTATCGCAGAGGTTTCTTGCTATCTGCTCTGCTTCTGTAAGACGGAGCGCCGATGCTGCCATAAGAGCAGCACAGTTTTCTTCCTCGCTGCCCATATCGGCATAAAGCTCACCGCTGCTGTTCTGGGCAGTTTTCATTTTGTCAGAAGTCTGCTCGGAATATATCCTCAGTGCAGTGCTTTCATCACCGATAATAGCCAATGCACTGGAGAGCCTCAGAAGATCGCATCTGTCAAATCCGACAGGATCCGATACTATCCTTCTGATATCCGCAAGCACAGGCTCGTCGAGAGCGGCAAGCCCAAGATATGCACAGGATATATCCTTTGAGGTGCTGTCTTTGTTATCAATAATGCTGTAAAATCTGTTTGCGGTAAGATCGCTGTTTATAAGCTCGGGGTCCACTGCACAGAGAAGAGCGGTAAGCTCCGCATCTTCATCGGAATAGGACCACAGCCTGAACAGAGAGCTGTTTTTAAGATATGCAAGGGAGCTTAGATAATCCTTTGAGGAAATATATCCGAGCTTCATTGCGGCAAAGGTCCTTGCAGCGCTGTGATCTGTTCTGCTGCCCGGGGTGTTTATGAGCTTTCTCAGCACCTGACTGCTCAGCATATAGCTTTCATCAAAGAAGGTAATGCTCACAGGCCAGCGCAGAGGATCAATATCAATGCTTTCCTCGGTAAGATCGAAGGTCTTTACAACGGCTGTTTCGAGCATTGTATCTGTTACAACGAATGAAAGCTCAACAGCGTCACTGCCCTTTCCGTTTTCCGCCGAGAACATTACGGTATAATCTCCCGAATGGAGCTTGCCGAAGTTTGCATACTTGCGCTCGTCAACAGTAATGGCTTTGTCAACGCCATTTCCCTTGACGGTAACGGTTATCTTTTCTCTGTCATTTCCTCCCACTGTTCTTGCGGTAAAGCAGATATCATCGCCGTCTATGAACTGAGAGGAGGCAACGGGCTGTATATAGAAGGGCTGTGTTGAGATAACAGGCTCCTTTGATACTCCCGCAAAAATGTCCGAATTGTCATTTGAATAGACCGCATGGGCGGTGGCTCTCCATGAGGTGATGTTATCGGGAAGAGTGAAACTGAACACCGCTGTGCCCTGTGCATCTGTTGTGCCTGTAAGGAAAGCCGCATTATCCTTGAAATCCTTGCGGACGAAATTTTCATCGCCGCCGCCGCCCTTTTCGCCGCCGCCGTTATTGTCGAAGCAGTGCTGGATATAGCTGCAGTAATCGGCTACAAAGGGATAATATATCTCGGAATAAAGCGCACCCAGAGGCTGAGGGTCCTGAGGAACGACTGCAAAGGCAGCTTCGTCAACCACGCTCAATGACACAGCCGCATTTTCAACAGCCTTGCCGTTTATATCCGTTACCTTAACGGTGATCTCGCTGTCGTTTCCGGGAGAATACTGCTCCTTGTCGGCAGTTATCTCCACACTAAGCTCCCTGTCCGATGGGTCAAAGCAGATGCTTTCCCAGTCCTCATGGATAGGCAGGATATGCTTGCCGTCAAAATATGCTCCCGCAAATCTCACGTTGGGAATGCAGTCGGCAGTCATTTTGCACTTGAAGCTCGTACCCCATGCAACGCCTGTCATAACATAATCGGTCTTATGCATTGCATAGAATATCTTGCCCTTATTTGACTCAACAGCGTCCATTCCGTCCTGAAGGTCAAATCTGATGCTCTCATTTTCCTTGAAGGTATATTTTTCGGGAGCAAGGGTGTAATAGTGATAAGCTTCGGGGATAATTTCCGAATATCTTTTGTTGACGTTTGCGGAAGCAAATGTCATTCTGCCCTTGGAATCCTGCCATGTAAAATTAATATAATAAAAGCTGTTCTTGTCATCAATAGGCAGGTCGCTGATAACAGCCCTTCCGTTCTTTGTTTTGACCTTATAGACCTCCACTATCTCGGTGCGGTAGTCATACTCATAGGTGGTCACGGTCTGCTTATGGATAAAATCATAATAGCTTCCTTTTTCCACCTTTTCGTAATATGAACGGGTAAGCTCGGCGGTGACCTCGGTATCATAGGCATCACCCTTCAGCTTTTCGGTGTCAAAGCTGAAATAAGTCGAACCCGGCTCTATCTTGTCGGTATCAATAAGATATGTTCCTATCTCAACAGTCCTGCCGTTTACCTTGCTTTCAAGCAGAACATCACGCTTTACCGACATTACATTGGCATATACTGTCTGATACTCGTTTTCAACGCTTGAAAGCGTGAAGCAGACCTCCTCATAATCGGGAGTCCATGAGATCGCAGCTTTGTCGGGAACAGTATCTCTTACCGAAGCAGTGGCTCTGCCGTTTTCATCGGTAACAACGGTTTCGGTCAGCACCTCGTTATTATAGCTTGAAACATTAAATTCCAGCCCCGCCGCAGGAGTGCCGTCAAAATATGTGACCTCAATGGAAGCCTCAAAGGGGTTATCATCGGGCATTACAACAAAATCGGGCACATCGCAGGAAATAACATAGGAGGGCTTCACATAATCCTTGACCTCTATGCTCTTGCTGCACATTCTCTTTTCCCCGCTGCAAAGATAAAGGTAATACCACTTTTCACCGCTGCATACAAGGGGAAGCTCGGCAGTAAATGTTCCGTCGCTTCTTAGTGATATGGGGCAGGAATCAATGGTTTCGGTGTAATTGCCTATCTCAATGCTGAGATTTGAGGGCATAGAAGCCTCATGTCCCTTTTTGGGACGGATAACTCCCCAGACCCTTATGGTGTCGGTGGAAAGATATGCTTCTCTGTCGGAATAGAGATACATGAAATACTCTTCCGCAGGGTCAGGCTCTTGGGTGCTTGAATATGCAAAAACATCTATGTAGGTCTGCCTGCCGTATTCGATCTTAAGAACGCCGTTTCCGTATTTTTCCTCGGCAAGCTCCATCATGGCGACGCCGTCGCTGCCCACCTTGCACTCATATTCGGAGCCGTTTGCATAAAGGGTGATCTTTGCTCCCGAAGCGGGATTTCCGCCCTTAGCGTCATTTACAAAGAAGGCTGCGCTGTTGGGGAGCACGCCTGAATATACGGCAATGTCATTTATCTGTATCAGTCTTGTAAAGCTGAATTTTCCGCTTTCATCGGAAACCTTTGCCAGGTAATAGCCCTTCTCCAGATTTTCGGGGAGCATGAGATATCCTGCACGCCATGATGAATCCTCGGGAGGCAGCATGAGGGTCACTGTTTCCTTATAGACCTGAGAAAGACCCTTTTCGGAAAAGGCATAGTCCACCTCATACCAGCTGACATTTTCGGTATAGTCCTTAACAGCCTCAAAATAGCTCTCGGCTGAATCGTAACGGTAAAGGGTGATATCAAAGCTTCCGTTTTTTATCTCACTTGAAGCATATATCTCGATAAGAGGCTGATCGTCGGAAATAAATGTTTCGGAAACGCCGTTTGCGGCATAGCAGTATTCTGTGCCGATGCCTTCTTCGGTCTTGAAGCTGAACATATAGTCATCCTCAAGAGCAGTGCCGCATTCGGACTTCATCCCCTTGGAAAGCTTAACGGTATATACTGTATTCTGCTCCAGATCCTTTGAGGGAATAAACACCACTGTCTTATTATGCTGCTCAAACACTCCGTCAACAGCGGGAGAGATATGGAAATTCTTCTTAACCTCCTCGGCAGCAGTGGCTGTGGTGAAGGTTATCTCAACGCCTGCAGTAACGGGAGCATAGGAGCTTTTGTCGGAAGGATAGGTGCCCGACACTCTGAAAATATCCTCGGTCTGGAATGCCCAGCGCTGCTCTGTTTTACCATCATCGGACATTTTAATTTTTATCACGGAGGAATCGGGAAGAGCGGAGCTGCATTTCAGAGAAAAGGTGTTGGCAGAGCTTTTTGTAAGGTCAAAGGGCACATCGGGGCTGATGCTCAGTCCCTTTGCAAGGTCTGTGACCTCGATATCCTCTGCGGTGGTTATGGTAAATGAAGTGTCCCTTTCGATATAATCTCCCAGGGTTTTGTCGGCAGATATGGAAAGCACCTTTACATTAGTATCAATTGCCTCGGGAGCTTCGGTTTCGGAAACTGTTTCCGAAACGGCTTCGGAAGTTGTGAGCTGTGTTATCTCGGCAGAGGAAACGGTGGTTCCCTCCGGTACAGACTCATTGTTATCCGCCTTGCAGCCTGCAAACACCGACAGAGCCATAACTGCCGATATGCAGAACGCTGCCGCTTTTTTGCTGCGGTTATATAAGGAAGCTATTTTCATACAAAATCACTCTCCCCAAAAAAGATATGATATAAAGCTATAAATTCAAAATAGTAATATTTAATTCATTATACCATAACTCCTCTGTTCTTTCAATAAATTCTTTATATTTATCCCCCTGCCGCCCATAAAATCGGCATATTACACAACCTTGACATACCTGTATTT
>CAMAIG010000048.1 GCA_945835085.1 uncultured Ruminococcus sp.
TGCCTCTTATATCATCAATAAGGACGGCAGCAGGATCGCCGATGAGGATATCGAAAATGTTAAGCAGGCAATAAATTATATAAATGATGCGAATGAGGACTCTAAGCTCGCACAGCTTGCTCAGGTGCATCAGAAAATGACTGCCGGCGAAAAGGGCTTTTCAAGGCTCCGCTCGGGGGATGGTGAGCTGCTTATCGGATATGCGCCTATCCCAAATTCAAACGGTTGGTCGCTGGCTGTAACTGCTCCCTCTTCGGACTTCCTCAAGGATACATATTATGCTATCGTTGCTTATCTGGTGCTGCTTGCTGCGGCGATAACGATCTCTTTAACCAAGGCCGGCAAGATGGGCAAGAGGATAGGCGATCCCGTTGCTCAGTGCACCGAGAGAATAAGGCTTCTTTCCCAGGGTGACCTTACAAGCCCTGTTCCCAGCGTTAATACTAAGGACGAAACAAAGATACTTGCAGACGCTACCGAAATGCTCGTTAATGACATGAACTGCATTATCGGCGACATCGGAAGAATGCTCAGTTCTATGGCAAAGGGCAATTTCGATGTTGAGTCGGGCTGCGGTGAGGGCGTTTACCACGGCGATTTCCATTTGCTTATTGAATCTGTAAAGGAAATAAATCAGAATCTCACAGGTACTCTTTACCGCATCAATTCCTCTGCGGATCAGGTTTCCACAGGCTCCGATCAGGTTTCGGGCGGCGCACAGAGCCTTTCCCAGGGTGCTACCGAGCAGGCTGCCTCTATTGAAGAGCTTGCTTCCACTATCCACACCATTCTTGAAAGAGTTACAGCAACATCCGAGCGCTGCGAAAACGGCAGCCGTCTTGTGGAGGAAACCGCCGAGCATATCGGCACTGCTACCGACGAAATGAAGAAGCTCACCGAAGCTATGAAGGATATCAGCGACGCTGCGGGAGAAATCAGCAAGATCATCATGGCTATCGAGGATATTGCATTCCAGACTAATATCCTTGCGCTCAATGCTGCTGTTGAGGCTGCAAGAGCAGGAGATGCAGGCAAGGGCTTTGCAGTGGTTGCAGACGAAGTCAGAAACCTTGCTTCCAAGTCCGCCGACGCTGCACATGACACCACGGTGCTTATTGAAAAGGCTGTTGCAGCCGTTGAAAAGGGCACGAGCATTACTGCGGAAACCTCCCTTGCTGTTTCGGGCGTTGAGGAGCGTTCCGCTAAGGTACGGCGCATAGTTGAGGATATTGCTCATGCAAGCGCAGAGCAGAAGGATATGATAAACCAGGTCAGCGTTGGTATCGAGCAGATATCCAATGTCGTTCAGACAAATACCGCAACTGCCGAGCAGAGTGCCGCTGCTTCCGAGGAGCTTTCGGGACAGGCTATGATGCTAAAGCAGCTTGTGGGCGGCTTCAAGCTCAGAAATCGGCAGTAAGCTGCTTGTAATGTAAATACAGTTTTCGATCCGCTTTCTGTGCATTTCAAAAGGCGGATCGATTTTTATATGAGGAGGCGGCAGGAGATTTTGAAAAAGGTCATATATTATTTCAGCGGTACGGGAAACAGTCTGCGCACGGCTGTCAGGATAGCCGAGAAAATAGGCGGAGCTGAGCTTATTAACGTAAAGAGCGACCCCGCAGACGTTTCTGCCGATGATGCCGACATGATCGGCATTGTCTGCCCGGTTTACGAATGGGATATCCCCGGCAGGGTCAGGGATTTTCTGGAGCAGCTTTCTCTTGACCCCAAGGCTTACATTTTCATGGTAGTGACCTATATTGCAGTGCTGGGGAAAAGCTTTGAAACGGCAGAGGCTATCCTTGAAAAAAAGGGCGCTCACCTGAGTTACGGTCGGGCAATACGCTGTGTGGCAAGCCAGTGCATTGCATATCCTCCCTTTCCTCCCGAAAAGCTCATGATACCCTTTATGGAGCGGCAGATTGAAGCGGCAGGAAATGAAATAATGCTGAAAAAGCAGCGAAGCTTTCCCCCTATGTCGCCCATAACGAGAAGGCGCTTTGACAAGGTCATGGGACCTTATCTTGCGGTGGAAAGTGAATATGACAAGGGCTTTTATACCGATGAAAAATGCAGCGGCTGCGGGACCTGTGCAAGGGTCTGCCCTACCCGCAATATTGAAATAAAAGACAAGAAGCCTGTGTGGAATCATCATTGCCACGGCTGCAATGCCTGTGTTGTATATTGTCCCACAAGGGCTGTTCAGTTCAGGACTCCTAAGGCTTACAGGGAGCTTGATACCATGATATCGAAAATGCTTCGCCTTCCCGAAAAGCGCAAGCGCTATCATCACCCTATGATAAAGGCAAAGGATATGATGAAGGACAGGATCGATATCAGTGATAAGAAAAAATAAAAAATCGGATCTTGCGATGAGCATAACATTCATCTGCAAGATCCGTTTTTATTATGATTTAATGTGAGCCGCTGATTTAAAATCAGTTTTCCTCATAGCTTGCAACCATGGCAGAAAGGATATCGGGGTAGTATACTGTGCGTGTAAGTCTGTTTATCATACCGAAGTTTTCTCCGCCTACCTTGGTTCCGCCGTTATCCCAGAGAATGCAGGAAATACCGAGGGAGGCTGCCTTTCCGGTGTAATCCTTTGCCCATGCAACACGGCTTTCAAGGTTGTCCTTGTTTGTAGCGCCGAATTCACCGATAACTACGCCGTAGCCGTTTTTGATGAATTTGTCGTTAAGCTTGTCCATAAAGCCAAGGTCATTGATCTTTGAGCCGTCCCAGGTGTCATATCCCGTTGCATTCATTGCAAAATCATAGGGAGAGTATGCGTGAACGGAAACCATGAGCCTGTTTGCGGGGTCTGTGGGCATTACAAATGCATCGTGCAGTGCATTGTCGGGAGATGCTGCATTGCTGGGCACCATAAGGTATCTTGTGGTGTTGTAGCCGTCGGTGCTTCTTACTGTGTCAACAAATACCTGATTGAGCTTGGAGATGCACTCGATGGAAGCTACTCCTTCGGGGTCATTGGACTGGAACCACCATTCCTTGTTTGTGTTAGTAAGTCTTGGCTCGTTCATGGACTCAAATATAAGGCTTTCGTCATAGTTCTTGAAGTTTTCGCAGATCTGTGTCCAGAGAGCCTTGATATATGCTTCGCCTTCGCTGAACTTCTCCTCGGAGGGATAGTAATAGTCGCAGTCGTGGTGAGTGTTGATTATTACATAAAGTCCGTCGTCAATAGCGTAATCAACGACCTCTGTAACTCTTGCCATCCAGGCAGGGTCAATGTTGTAGTTTTCGTCAATGTGGCTTCCCCAGGTCACAGGTATTCTGATAGATGTAAATCCCGATTCCTTTACAAAGTCGATAAGCTCCTTCTTTGTAACGGGCTGTCCCCATGCTGTTTCGGAATCAACGGTCTTTCCGCCTACCGCATCAAGAGTGTTTCCTAAATTCCAGCCAAGCTTTAAGGACTTTGCGAAATCCACTGCATTATCCGCAATGGGAACTCCCGCAGATCTGGGACCCATATCCTGTACTGCTTCTGTGGTTTCCCCCTGATCTGAGGAGGTGCCGTTGGTTTTATCACCGCAGCCTGCAAGCATAGCGGCTGCCATTGTGACCGAAAGCATGAGTGCAAGTACTTTTTTTATTTTCATAGCTATGTACCTCGTTTTATCAGAGTGATTTTTTGATAGCAGCCATAAGCTCGCTGTATTCCTCAAATGCAGAAAGCTCGGGGTTATCAGCCTTTATCTTGTCGGTGCTCTTGAAAAGGAAGCCTGCCTTGCTTGCCTTTATCATAGCAAGGTCGTTGTGGCTGTCGCCTGCGGCAATGGTTTCATAGCCGATAGACTGGAGAGCCTTTACGGTGGTGAGCTTGGAGTTTTCCACTCTCATTCTGAAGCCTGTGATCTCGCCGTTATCTGCTACCTCAAGGGTATTGCAGAAAATTGTGGGCATACCGAGCTTCTTCATAAGAGGTCCTGCAAACTGCTCAAAGGTATCGCTTATGATGATGACCTGAGTGAGTGAGCGAAGCTCATCGAGAAATTCCTTTGCCCCGGGGATAGGATCTATCTTTGCGATAGTTTCCTGAATTTCCTTTAGACCAAGACCATGCTCTTTTAGAATGCCTATTCTCCATTTCATGAGCTTGTCGTAATCGGGTTCGTCACGGGTAGTCCTTTTAAGCTCAGGGATTCCGCTGGCTTCTGCAAATGCTATCCATATTTCGGGAACGAGAACGCCTTCAAGGTCCAAGCATACAATATTCATTTTCATTTCCTCCGTTTATCAAAGCTCTACAGGCTCAAATTCAATTCTTACCTTGGGCAGTTTTTCCATTGTGTAGTAATAGTTCTCTGCCCAGTCATCACCCTGAGAGGGATCGTTCTCACCGCTTGCGGGAGGCGCAAATATCTTCAGAGTCATGTCACAGGGACCATCAAGGGGCTTTTCAAAGAATGCGCTCATCATATCAATGGTCTTTGCCTTGGGGGACTTATAGAACCATTTGCCGTTTATCTCCAGCATATAGTTGCCATCGTCCTCAAAAACGACCTCGCAGAAATGAGGGTTCTTCTCAAAGTGAAGGGGGATCGCTATTCCGTCGGAATCCTCTGCACCGCCCCATCTGAGCTTAATAGGAGCAGAAGCGTCTGCCTTTGCTTCGGTCATTTCAGGCATGAACCAATCGGAGTGGATTATCTCCTTGTAGGTTTTCATCACAGGCTGCTCGATGCCTACATCGGGGTTGTTGGGGTCCTCTATTTCAAGACCCAGTCTGCCTCTGTCCCTGAACTGATACATTGTAAAGCCCGAGAACCAGTCAGCCTTTTCGTTAACAAGGATATCGCAGAATTCCTTTACCATATCCGCCTGCTCATAAGGACCGGTAACGTCGCCGTCGGCATTGAACTCGCTCATTACCATGGGCTTTGCCACGCCGCCGTTCAAGAATTTATATCTTTCAAAGCTTGCCTTAGTCTTGGCATATGTATCGGATACCTTGCTTCTCGAATGAGAATTGCCGCCTCTGTATGCAACGTCATAGGGCCAGCCCCAATGGAGTGCCATATATTTGTCCACTGACCAGATATCGGCAGCGGGGATAGTTGCCTTGAATTCCTCCTCCATCTCCATCTCGGTCTTGTTAAGATCCTCTATTCCGCCGATGCAGATAATTGTCTTTACGTTGGGGGCATATTCATGGATAATATCTGTGAAGTGAACGAAGAAATCACCGATCTCCTTATACGAAGCACGCTTTGTAAAGCTGAACCAGTTTCCCGTTGCCTCGTGATTTATTCTAAGCATCATTCTGCCGAAGGGCCTGAGATCCTTTGCAATGGCGATAAGCTGCTCATCTGTGCATTTAGGGTCAACTGTAAGGGTCAGTGTAACGTCCTGACCGTGCCTTCTGACATCTCTCATGCAGGTAAAAGGCTCGTCCTCGGTGTTTCCGCCGATGCCGCCCTTATATGTGAAATAATCGTCGTAGGGGTAATCCCACTGGAAGGAAACGTTTGCGTCCTTCATTACCTCGGATATTCTTCCCGGCCACTGCTTGTCGTTGGGGTAATAGCAGTACATAAGGCTAATGCTTCTGTGGGGTCTGCCCATTTTGTGAAGAATGTAGTCCTGGTTAACGTATTCGCCTCGCTCTGAGCCGTCGCCCAGGTCAACAGCGCACTTTGCCTTGCCCATATGGACAGTGTAAAGGTTTTCATTCATGGATTTAGTCCTCCCTTTGGTAAATAGTTATCGTTGATCAGTTGTTCGGAACATTGGGGTTTGAAGGCTTGGGTGCCTTGATGGTGCTCTTTGTGCGCTTTATTGCGGTAATGCTTGCGGAAAGAGTTTCCTCTGCCTTGCTGAGCATATCGGTGATGTATTCATCTGTTGCAGTTTTAAGCGCTCTGCCCTTAATAACCGCCTGCTTTTCAATCTCCGCAGCTCTTGCCTGAGCAGCCTTTGTTATCTCGCTGTTGTCGGTCATTTCCTTGGCTCTTGTTTCTGCACGGGTGATTATCATATCAGCCTGCTTGTTTGCTTCGTCGATGATAGACTTGCGCTCCTGAACGAGCTTATTTGCCTGCTTCATTTCTGAGGGCATATTGAGCCTTATCTTTTCGATGCAGTCACGGAGCTGCTCCACGTCTACAAGGGCTTTTTTGGAGGAAAGAGGAATGTTCTGTGCCTTTTCAAGCACGTCCTCCATAAGTTCGAGATAATCTTCTAACATAAGCTGTGCCATGTTAAATCAATCCTTTCTTTCGGCGGGCTTGAGCCTCGCTTCTATATCGCCTAAGATGCACCTGGGGACAAATTTGCTTATATCTCCGCCGTAGGAAGCTACCTGCTTTACGACGCTGGAGCTGAGATACATATTTTCCGAGCTTGTGGTAAGGAAAACCGTTTCCGCTCCGTCATAGATATTCTTGTTAACAAGTGCCATCTGGAATTCGTATTCAAAATCCGTAACAGCCCGCAGACCCTTTACTATCGCCACAGCGCCTGCCTCACGGACATAATCTGCTATCAGACCGTAGCAAACGTCCACTTCCACATTATCAAACTGTGCTGTGACCTTTTTGATAAGCTCCACACGCTCCTCGGGGGTGAAAAGAGGAGTTTTCATCTGATTTACAGCCACCAGAACTATTACCTTGTCAAAAAGCATGGAAGCCCTGTGTATGATATCCCTGTGGCCGAAGGTAACGGGATCGAAGCTTCCGGGACATACTGCTATTCTCACTTTTATCTTTCCTTTCGGACAAACCTTATTGCTTAGTCCTCATCGTCGGGCAGAGGAACACGGTAAACCGTAACCTCTATCTTGCCGTAGCGATAGGTCTTTGTTTTTCTGAGCTTATCGTATTCATCGGGGAGCACAAGCCCTTTTTCATGCTCGCAGACAACTATTCCCCGGTCGCTCATTTTCGGTGCAAGCAGGGGCATGGCTTTTTCGATAAGCCCGTTTCTGTAAGGGGGGTCGAGAAAAGCAATGTCAAAAGTCATTCTGACCTCTCTTGCAAAATCAACGCTGTCAGCCAGAGTCACCGCACTGTCACGGGTAAATCCGCAGGCGGCAAGGTTTTCCTTTGTACATTCGGCTGAGGCGGGGCTTTTGTCAACAAAGCGGCAGTATTTTGCACCTCTTGAAAGGGCTTCAATGCCAAGCTGACCTGAACCGCTGAAAAGATCGAGAACTGTTGTCCCTTCGATATCAAACTGAATTATTGAAAAGATAGCTTCCTTGACCATATCGGTGGTAGGTCTTACGTCCTCGCCCTCAAGGGTCTTGAGCTTTCTTCCTCTTGCTGTGCCTGTTATTACACGCATATTATTCTCCATTCAAAAAATTACAAAATGATTACACTATACTATTCTATTATAACCTAAACTGCGGATTTTGTCTATAAATAAATCGGATTTTTTATAGGTTATTTTGCACAAATTCATATACCTCTTGGGCGGTATTTTTGCCCACTCCCGCTGCCTCGGCGATTTCCTCAACGGTGGCATTGCGGAGATTTTCCACGGTCTTGAATTTTGTAAGGAGCTTTACAGCCTTTTTCTCGCCTATTCCCCTGACCTTTGTTATGCCAAGCTCAAAGGAGCTTTTGCGGTGCTTTTTGCGCTGATAGGTTATGGCGAAGCGGTGTACCTCGTCCTGTATCTTTGTTGCAAGGAGAAATGCCGACCTTGTTTCGGAGATGCTTATCTCACCGCCGTCGGAGGCTATGGCTCTTGTGCGGTGGTTATTGTCCTTCACCATGCCGAAAACGGGAACGTCTATATCAAGCTCCCAAAGCACTTCGTTTACGGCTGCAAGCTGATTGGGACCGCCGTCAAGGAGAATGAGATCGGGGAGCCTTTTAAAGCCCTCGTCGGTTTCCTCGGGGTCAAGGTAATGGGTAAATCTCCGCCTTACGACCTCCTGCATACAGGCAAGGTCATTCTGCACAAGATTTTCCTTTATGGAGAATTTCTTGTACATTTTTTTGCAGGGTCTGCCGTTTTCAAAAACTATCATGCCCGCAACCATATCCGAGGAGCCTAAATTTGAGATATCGTAGGATTCTATATACAGCGGCGTTTCTTTAAGCCCAAGCATTCCCGCAAGCTCTTCGAGAGCGGCAATTTCCTTTGCGGTCCTGCCGACTCTGATGGAAAGATACTCCTCCGCATTTGACTTTGCGATCTCCGCAAGCCGCATGAACCGTCCTCTTTTCGGATTCATAACATCTACCGCACGTCCCGAGCGTTCTCTGAAAAGCCGTTCAAGATCATCGGTATTATCGGCAGGCGTTCCCAGGACGATATTTCTCGGTATCTCTCTCATGCCGCTGTAATACTGAGCGAGAAAATCCT
>CAMAIG010000049.1 GCA_945835085.1 uncultured Ruminococcus sp.
TCAAAAAGCGAGAGGATAACCACTCTTATCATGTCTATCATAAATAACGGCGTTTCCGATATCCGCATGAGCGACGACGTTAAAAAGGCTCACGACGAGCTAAGGCAGTTCATGTTTGAAAATGTCTACAACAACAGCATTGCCAAGGCGGAGGAGTCTAAGGCGAAGATGCTTGTTGAGAAGCTTTATATGTATTTCTACAAAAATCCCGACAAGCTGCCCGAGGAATTCAAGAATATCATGAACCGCTTTTCAAAGGAACGGGCTGTCTGCGACTATATTGCAGGCATGACCGACAGCTATGCGGTAAATCTTTACACCGAGCTTTACATTCCCAAAAGCTGGCACACCTAAGGAGGCTGCGAATGCCATTACCCGAGGATTTTATATTGCAGCTAAAGCAGAATAATCCCGTGGAATCCGTTATGGCTTCATATGTGAAGCTGAATCGGAGCAGCAGGGATTATGTCTGCCTGTGCCCTTTTCATTCGGAAAAGACCCCCTCCTGCCATGTGAACGTGGGCAAGCAGTTTTTTCACTGCTTCGGCTGCGGAGCGGGGGGAGATGTGATAACCTTCATTATGAAGGCGGAAAATCTTGAATATATCGAAGCTGTCAAGCTACTTGCAGAGCGGGCAGGTATGAGTATGCCCGATGAGGCGAAAAACAACGACCTGTCACGGCTGAAGGCGAGAATTCTTGAAATCAACCGCATGGCTGCTAAGTATTTCAACAATGTGCTGATGAAGGAGCCTGCGGGCGAAAAGGGTAGGCTTTATTTCAATTCAAGGCAGCTTTCGGTGAAAACTATCACAAAATACGGGCTGGGATATGCTCCCGATTCATGGCATGGGCTTGCCGACCATCTCAAGGCTCAGGGCTGCACCGAAAGCGAGCTTATTGCGGCAAATCTTTGCAGACAGGGGCGAAACGGCGGTATTTTCGACAGCTTCCGTGACAGAGTGATGTTTCCCATAATCGACCTCAGGGGCAATGTTATTGCCTTCGGGGGACGAGTTATCGACGGGGAGGGTCCTAAGTACCTTAACTCCTCCGATACTCCCGTATTCCACAAGAGCAGGAACCTTTTCTCTCTGAATTTCGCAAAGCGCTCCGAGGAAAGGCGTCTTATCCTTGCGGAAGGGTATATGGACGTCATTGCCGTAAATCAAGCGGGCTTTGAAAATGTGGTGGCGACTCTGGGAACCGCTCTCACTCCCGAACAGGCACGGCTCATGTCCCAATACGCCGACGAGGTCATCATTGCCTACGATTCCGACGGTGCGGGGCAGAAGGCGACCCACAAGGCTATTAATCTTCTCAGCGAGGCTGGGGTCAAGACCCGCATTATCAAGATGGAGGGCGCAAAGGACCCCGACGAGTTCATTAAAAAATTCGGCTCCCTAAGATTCAAGCAGCTCCTCGACAATTCCGACGGAGCGGTGAATTTTGAGCTTTCTAAGTGTAAAAATGACCTTGATCTTGACACCGACACGGGACGGGTGGAATATCTGAAACGCTGCACGGAGGTGCTTGCTGCCATAAATTCCCCTGTGGAAAGAAGCGTTTATGTTTCCCGTATCGCAAAGGAACAGGGCATTTCAAGGGACGCTCTTGACGCACAGGTGAATTCTGTGATAAAAAAGCGCATCAATGCGGAAAAAAAGCAGGAATGGACAAGTATCCGCACATTCTCCGACAAGCGCAGAGCCGACCCCGACGCTGTTTTAAATCCAAGAGCCTACAAGGCTGAGCAGGGAATAATCGCTTATCTCTCCGTTCACCCCGACGGACTTTCCTACATAGAGGAAAATCTGCCGCCCGAGCTTTTTGTCACCGATTTTCACAGGAAGGTCTACACAAAAATGCTGGAGGGCATCAAGGCTTCGGCAGATTTTAACATTTTATCACTGCAAAGTGAATTTTCAGCTAATGAAATGGGCAAAATAACGGCGATATTGTCGGATACTCAGAGGATAGATATAAACAGGGCGGCTGCCGATGATTTTATCCGCACTCTAAAATCGGAAAACGAGGAGCGGAAGGATAAGCCTGCCGCATCTGCCCTTTCCGATGATGATTTCCGAAGCTTCGCCAAAAATCTCAAGGGGAAAAAATAAACGCCCCATGACCATTCCCTGTGAAACGGGCAATGGCATCGGGCGCATTCACCTACCGAAAAAATTCGTGAAAGGACGATAAAATATATGAGTAACAACGAAAAAGCTATGGAAGCCCTTATGGAACACGGACGTGCTTCCGGAAGGCTCACCACCACCGAGATAAACGATGTTATGGAAAAGCTCGATCTTGATGTGGATCAGATCGACTCCTTCTATGACAATTGCCAGAATCTCAATATCGACATCGTGGAGGATTTTGACGTAGAAAGAGAGCTTGACCTCAGCGATATTAATCTCCAGGACGATCTGGAAATGTCCCTTTCTACCGAGGGCATTGCTATCGACGACCCCGTTAAGATCTATCTCAAAGAGATAGGACGTGTTCCCCTGCTCTCCGCCGAGGAGGAAATTGAGCTTGCCGAGCGCATGGCAAAGGGCGACGTTAAGGCTAAGCAGCGTCTTGCCGAGGCTAACCTCCGTCTTGTTGTATCTATTGCAAAGAGATATGTGGGCAGAGGAATGCAGTTTCTTGACCTTATCCAGGAGGGAAATCTCGGTCTGATAAAGGCTGTCGAGAAGTTTGACCACACCAAGGGCTTCAAGTTCTCCACATACGCTACCTGGTGGATTCGTCAGGCTATCACAAGAGCTATTGCCGATCAGGCGAGAACTATCCGTATCCCCGTTCATATGGTGGAAACCATCACTAAGGTAAAGAAGGCTTCAAGTATGCTTCTCCATAAAAACGGACGTGATCCCTCTCCCGAGGAGATCGCTGAGGAGCTTAATCTCCCCGCTGAGCGTGTGAGGGAGATAATGAGGATAGCTCAGGATCCCGTTTCTCTGGAAACACCTATTGGTGAGGAGGAGGACAGCCATCTGGGTGATTTCCTTCCCGATGAGGACGCTCCCGCTCCCGCCGATGCCGCTTCACTTATCCTGCTCAAGGAAAAGCTCGGAGAGGTGCTTTCCACTCTCACAGAGCGTGAGGAAAAGGTACTGAGGCTCCGTTTCGGTCTTGAGGACGGTCGTTCAAGGACACTTGAAGAAGTGGGCAAGGAGTTTGAGGTAACAAGAGAGCGTATCAGACAGATCGAAGCAAAGGCTCTGAGAAAGCTCCGTCACCCCAGCAGAAGCAAGAAGGTCAAGGATTTCCTTGACTGACAATAACCCGAAAGGATGTTTTTTCGTGTGTCTGACTCTTGAATCGGACTATGCTGTGCGGATAATCGGCTGCCTTGCTGCCGAAAAGCGAAGGATAGACGCTAAGAATATTTCCGAAAAAACCGGTGTGAGCCTGAGATTTTCTCTGAAAATTCTCAGAAAGCTGGTATCGGCAGGTCTTGTGAAGTCCTTTAAGGGAATGCAGGGAGGATATGAGCTTGCAAAGGCTCCCTCGGAGATTACCATGCTTGATGTTATCGAAACCGTTGAGGGCAGCTACCATCTGAGCAAATGCTGTGAGGACGAGGAATTTGTCTGCACCGGAGGCTCAAAGGGCTGCTGCAGCTACCGCAAGGTTTACAGCGAGATCTCTGAGCTTGTTTGCAGCAAGCTTTCAAGCTACACCTTCGATATTTTCACAGAATGATTACATATCGACGCAAAAAAAGCTGATGCAGCCTATACCGCATCAGCTTTTTATATTTGGAGCAAACGCCGATCATTCAACAATTATCATGTCCTCAGGCTCGGGCTCTTCTTCCTTTTCCTCTCTCAGCCCGCTGAGGTCTATCCTGCTCAGATCAACCACATTGATATCGGCATAGCCCTCGATCCTCGGGTCGGCGCTCTTATCCCTCAGCCTGTCTGTGCTGAGAAGCTCCGTGTCAAGGTTATTGATATTGCTCACAGGCGCTTCCTCGGGTCTTTCCCTAAGCCCCGTTACCTCGGGAAGGTCAATGCTGATATCCACCTTTCTGTTTTTCCTTCGCCTGTCGATATCTCTGAAGAAATCGTCGGCACTTACGGGATTTGAAGGCATGGCGTCCTTCGCCCTTTCATATGCCGCAACTGCTTCGGGGTCTGTCCTGTCGATAAGCATGGTTTCGGTGTCCACATTGCTGAGGTCTGCCGTTCTGATATCTCCCCTTTTGAAAACATCGGGCATGAGATTTTTATCCCTGAGCCGCTGTGCTTCCTCCTCCGGAGTGTCAATGTTATTTATCCTGCTTCCCGGAGGGGGCAAAGGCTCATCTCTAAGCCCTGTTATCTCGGGAACGGCAATGCTCATATCAAACTTCTTCGGCTTTGGCTTCCTGCCCATGTCCTTGAAAAAGTCATCGGGGTCTATGGGCTTTGATATGGGAGAAGAAGCAGGTGCCGGCGGCTTGCTGACGGGTATTTCATTATCCTTGTTTTTGTTAAAGAAAAACATATTTTTTCACCCTTTCGGATAAATTTTGTATCTATTTACAACATTATAACATATCCTTGCAAATTTGTCTATGATTTTTTTATCTGCCGCAAAATTTAATAATTTATTATTATTTCCCTATGCTCGGGTATGGAAAATCAAAGTTATCCCAACAAAACGGCTTCATCGGCTCTCTCAGCTTCTGTTCCTGCCCATAATGCCTTTGAGCTTTTCCAGATTTTCCCTTCCGTTTATGAATGGCTTTGTAACAAGCCTTACCAGCCAGAAAACGGGATAAAGAAAGGGTGCTTTTTTAACTGCGGGATACATTAGCTTCATGTATGACATTGACGGGAACAGAAGATGAAAAAGATAGCCCCATCTTCCGTATTCAGATATCTTGTTATCCACAAGATTTTCCATAGTACCGTAGGTGCCGCCCGAGAGAATGTATCGGGTCATTTCGTCATATTTCTCCGAGCCTTCCTCGCCCCCGAACCATATGCGGGAGAGCCTTATAAGATCCTCCGCAAGCTCCGCCTGCCCTGCAGGTCTTAGCATATCGAGCATTCTGCCCATATCAAGCCCGGGGGTCTTGTCCAGATATACCCAGATGTCAAGAAATGATCGTATTCCCGTGCCTCCACGGTTATAGTGCTTTATAGCATGAGCGATAACATAGGCGAGAAACTCCTCCGGGGGAAGCTCCTTTACATAGTCCTCCGACCAAACGCACAGTTTCCACGGGTCAGCGAAGCTTTCCCTGAATTCCTTTCCTATCTCCCCGAAAAGCTCCCTGTGTATTTCAACGTTCATCACAGGAGGCTTTACATAAAGATCGTCCACATCAATGCCGAAATGCTCGTTCTCATATCCCAGTGAGAGCATTATCTCTCTTGCTTCGGGAGCATTTTCCTCGTCGATGAGAATATCTATATCCGACATTGTACGCATATCCGACTGGGGATACATGGATTTTAATACACTTCCCTTTAAGGGCAGAGTTCTTATCTTCCTCTCCGAAAATGCGCTTTTGATAAGCTCCAGCTCCGAAAGCTGCGTCATATCAGTTACTATCCCACGGTCACGGACTGTTTCCCACCTTCGCAAAAGCTCGGGGTCAGGCTTATTTTCAAGCCTTTCCACTGCATAGAATGCCATGTTTGCAAGGCTGTGCTCATCGGCAAGGGCAAAAAGCCTTTCAAAGCTCACCTCTTTGGGCAGCTCCCGGGGCTTTTCGTCTTTGAGAACGCTTCCGAGAAGATGAAGGAGATATTCAAATTCGTTATTTATCTTATTCATAATCTATCTTCCCGTCCTTCAGAATAAGATGCCTGCTGCATATTTTCAGTGCAGCCGAGCGGTGAGTTACTATTATCACAGTCTTGCCCCGAAGCCCCGATATGTTTTCAAGGAGCCTTGCTTCGGTGGCTTCATCAAGGGCTGCCGTGGCTTCATCAAGCAGAAGGATTGGCGCATTTCCGAGTATCGCTCTTGCAACTGCTATTCTCTGCGCCTGCCCCTCGGACAGACCAAATCCGTTTTCGCCCACTTTTGTGTCAAGCCCGTCGGGCAGGCTGCTTATAAATTCCGACGCACAGGCTATCTCTGCCGCATTCATGATCTCGCTTCTGTCTGCACCGTCTTTCAGAAAGGCGATGTTTTCTGCGATAGTACCCGAAAAAAGCTGATTTCCCTGTGGAACATAGGCAAAAAGTCCTCTTGTTTCCCTGCCGGGAGCAAGCTCTCCCTTATCTGAAACAAATGCTATCCTGCCGCTGTTTGGCTGATATGCTCCGAGCAGCAGGAGAAAAAGTGTTGATTTTCCGCCTCCCGATATGCCCGTCAGGGAGGTCACACTGCCCTTTTCGATATCTATGCTCACATTTCTCAGCACTTCATTTTCACCGTAGGAGAAGCTGACATTTTCAAGACGTATCTTATCAAGCTCCTCATAGTCCAAGGGGGCTTCTCCGGGGGCTTCCTCGGGAAGCTCATACATTTCCCTGATGCGTTCACCGCTGGCAAGCATACCGTAATATCTTTGCAGCACGGAGGAAAGCCCCGCAAAGGGTGACTGGAGCTGATTTACAAGCTGCAGCACTGCCGTGAGAGTACCGTAGGTCATGGTTCCGCCGAATATCCACACAGCGCCCATTATCAGAGCAAGGATATATCCCAGCCTGAACGCAAGATCAAGCCCCGAACCCGCCGCAACGCTTACGGCACGCCTTTTAAGCCTTGATCTGTAATGAGCAGTCTGCTTTTCATTCACACGGGAAAGCATTTTCTCCTCTGCTCCGAAAACCTTGACTGTAAGGAGATTTTCCACGGTTTCCTGCATAATGGAGCGCATTGCGTCCTCTTTTTCCTGAACATCGGTATGGAGCCGCTTCATTTTTCCTCTGAAAGCCGCTGTGATACCGAATACCGCCGCTCCTCCCGCAATGTACACTGCCGCAAATCTGCTGTCGAGCATGATAAGCAGCACTGCCGCACAGATTATCCTTGCAGCGCTGTTGAGTATCAGCGGCAGGATCGCTGTAAGCCCGTCTGCAGACACGGATATATCGGAACAAAGCTTATTGAGAAGCTCGCCGCTGTGAAACCCGCTCACTGCGGAAAACTCCTTGTTCATAAGTGCTCTCAGCAGCTCCCCACGCATATTCATCTCAAGCCGTGACCGAAGCCGTTCCTCCGTAAAGCCCACGGCTATCCTCAGGGCAAACTGCAAAAGCACAGCCCCAAAAAGCAGCAGTGCATATTTTTTTATACCCTCCGGGTCACGGGCAGTGGCAGAATCCACTATCCCCCTGCAGATAAGCGCAAATGATACACCTATGACTGCATAGAGCAGACTCCATATACACAGCAGGAGCATTCCTGTTCTCATGCCTGCGGTCCGTTCAAAAAGCCATTTCATCACAGGGCTTTTGTGACCTGTCAATTTTTTCTCAGTCATTCCGATTTCCAGATCTCCCAAATATTTTTCTCAGCTTAAAATAAACCCTTCTCACAAAAAAGCTTCGCCATAAAAAGCAGTACACTCCGTAAAAAAAGCTGTCTGCGGGAATATCTCTGCCCTTTCTCCTTATTCTCCCGACGATGCCGATGATATCACGGTCGGTTATGCCCTTTTCGGGGGCAAGCTGATTATCCCCGCACATTGTGTAACAGCCGTTTTTCATGCCGATAACACGGTGGAGCACATACTGACCGTTTTTTCGCCTGTAAAGCGCAATATCTCCTGTATTAACGCCATTTTCGGGCTTTACAAGGCTTACGCTGTCCCTGCCCTCCGCAATAAGCGGGAGCATACTTGCGCCGCCGGGATAAATTGTGAACTCCCCGCCGCTGTCCAGCACCTCACGGATAGTTTCCTCGTAATCGGAAAGGCTGAGCCGCTCATGCTCATGCAAGAAGATCTGCCTCCTTCAGCTTTTCTATAAAGTCCGACACGTCCTTTTTTGCCGAAGCCTCGTCAATGTCATATTCCTCCAGAAGTGCGGCAGTGAGTGCTTCTGCGTCAATGTCCTTTTTCAGCTGCTCCCACAAAAACAGACCCGTTTCATTGAGCCTGATTATCCCGTTGAATTCAAGGCTTCTTTTTCCAACGGCTGCCACCACGTTCTGACCGCCAACTTTTCTGATAATAAATCCGTCCTTTATTTTCATACCTAATCTCCTTAAACAGCTCCCGCTTTTTTTGATAGAAATTTTCAGTTACTTTAAATTATAGTACACCCGCAAAAAAATGTCAACGCCCCTGTCTGTTTCCATGACATTTA
>CAMAIG010000050.1 GCA_945835085.1 uncultured Ruminococcus sp.
AAAAGAGGGGTACCATGAAAACAGGAAGATCATTTATCAGAGCCATTGCCATGCTTGCCGCTGCAGGTATGATGATGGGCTTGACGGGGTGCGCAGCAGGCACACAGACAGCTGAAAATGATGATATCATAAGGATAGGATATGTTAATCCCACCACGGGAGCGCTTGCGGGAAACGGCGAGGGCTGTGAGTGGGCAGTAAGGCAGTTTGAGGAATATGTTAGGGATAATCCCATAACCGTGAACGGCAAGGAAATGGGCTTTGAGATAATAGTATACGATTCGGAGTCCGATGCAAATAAATGCTCGGAGCTTACTCAGAAGCTTATTGAGGAGGATAATGTTGACCTCATTATCGCAATACAGACGCCGAACACCGTTATTCCCGTCGTGGGAGTGGCTGAGCGCTATGAGATACCCTGCATTGCCACCCAGGCGCCTGTGGATTCGGTGGCAGCTTCAAGGGAGGATTTTAACTGGACCTTTCTCTCCTTCTATACCCTTGATGATGTGTATGAGTCCCAGCGGGCACTCTGGACAGCGGCAGGCTATGCCCCGGGAAGCGGTGCAAAGGTAGGACTTTTGTTTGCAAATGATGCCGACGGCACTGCATGGCACGAGCTGTTTGTGAAAAGGCTTGCAGAGGACGGCTATACCGTTGTGGACCCCGGGCAGTATCCATCGGGAACAACGGATTTTACAAGCGTTGCAGGTTCATTCAGAAAAGAAGAGATAGATGTGATCGCAGGAACAAATATCCCTCCCGATTTTATGAATGCATATAATGCGGTCATTAGTGCGGGAGTAAGGGCAGGGGCTGTCACAATGGGAAAATGCTGCCTCCTTGAAAGCGATGTTGAAGCCCTTGGCAATCTTGCAGACGGTATTATGACCCAGGTATGGTGGGCACCCACAAATCCCTTTGTATCGGAGCTTACGGGAATTTCCTGCCCCGAGCTTGACGCTCGTTATGCAGCCGACAACGGGGGACGAACCATGCCCCAGCCTGCTGCATATGCCTATCAGGCGCTGGAGCTTGCGGTGCAGACCTTTAAAACAACGAAGTCCATGAACAAGGAGGATATCCGTGCTGCGATAGCGGCTCTTGATACGGATACTATTGTGGGACATATAAAATATGACATGGAAAAGGACGGTCTGACCTTTGCAAGGACAGTGCTCTGCGGAGGACAGTGGCAGCGTGAGGCTGACGGACTGAAGCTTCGCATTATCGACAATACACTGTATACGGATATACCCCTTACGGGTGAATATAAAGAAGGAAATGCAACTACGGGATAATGAAAAAGGTTTTAAGCTTTGAAAATGTATGCTCGGGATACGGCAGGATAAGGATCCTGGATAATTTATCCTTCGATGTGGAGGAGGGTGAGGTCTTAGGCGTTATCGGACCTAACGGCTCGGGCAAGACCACTATGCTCAATACTCTTGCGGGGCTTCTGCGTCCCTTTTCGGGAAGGATAATTTACGGCGGCAGGGATATTTCAAGGCTGCCCCCCTATTCACGATGCAGGATAGGCATAGGCAGGACATTTCAGATACCACGGCCCTTCACGGGAATGACAGTTCTTGAAAATGTCCTTGCGGCATCTGTCCACGGTGGGGGCATGAGCAGGAAGGAAGCTGCATTCTTTGCGGAGGAATGTCTTGAAACAGTGGGACTCGGTGACAGGAAAAACGAATCGGCAGCCGCCCTTACTCTTCTTGACTGCAAAAAGCTTGAGGTTGCCCGTGCCCTGGGTACTCGTCCAAAGCTGCTTCTTCTCGATGAAGCCGCTGCAGGGCTTACCGAGGCAGAGGTCGGGGAGGTCATGGAGCTTGTGGCAAGGCTCAAAAAGCAGAAGCTCACCGTTATCTGGATAGAGCACGTTCTTGAAGCAATGGAAAACTCCACGGACAGGCTAATGTGCATGGCTCAGGGCAGGAATGTAATCTGCGGACTGCCCCGTGAGGTAACGGCTTCGGAAATAGTTGAGGAAATTTATCTTGGCGGCAGGGAGTAGGGTGTCTTGTGTCGGATGTGATATTTGAAATAGCCGATCTTAGCGTTAAATACGGTGAATTCATTGCAGTGAGCGATGTTTCCATGAGTATCCCTAAGGGAAGCATAGTGTCTGTTCTCGGGACAAACGGCTCGGGAAAGACAACTCTTATGAATACAGCGGCAGGTCTTTGTGCCCCTTTTTTGGGGGAGATACGCTTCATGGGAGAGGATATTACGGGCATTTCCCCCGATATGATCGTAGAGAGGGGAATAAGCCTTGTCCCCCAGGGAGGACGCTGCTTTAACCGTATGTCTGTCCTTGACAATCTTATGGCAGGAAGCTTTGTCAAAAGAGCAAGGGGAAATGCCAAAAGATCGTTGGACAGGGTCTTTGAGCTGTTTCCCGTTCTCTATGAAAAACGGCATCTTCCCGCAGGAAGCCTTTCGGGAGGACAAAGACAGATGGCAGCCATAGGAAGATCCCTTATGAGCGAGCCGCAGCTAATGCTTTTTGATGAATTGTCACTGGGGCTTGCTCCCGTTGTCATAAAGGATATTTACGCTGCCATAAAAAGGATAAGCAGCGAGGAGGGCACCACGGTCATTTTAGTGGAGCAGGATACCGCAAGAGCAATGCAGATGTCGGACTATACATATATCATGCTGAAGGGAAGCGTTGTGCTTGAAGGAGCTTCCTCCGAGCTGTCGGCGGAAGAAGTAAGAAAAGCGTATTTCGGATCAAGGTGAGGTGAGTGCCATGTACATTCTTCAGGTCATCATAAACGGGATAATGCTGGGCAGCGTATATGCCCTGCTGGGGCTTGGAATGTCTCTTATCCTCGGAATAGTGAAGCTTACAAATCTTGCCCACGGTGAACTGATAATCCTCGGAGCCTACTGCTCTGTTTTTCTGACCTCAAGGCTTGGCATAAACCCATTTGCTACGCTGCTGATAACAGTGCCGCTAATGTTCATATTCGGCTATTTGCTGCAGCGGCTTCTCATAAATCATGCAATGAAAAGGGGAGCGGAGGCTGCTCTGCTTGTGACCTTCGGAGTGTCAGTGATATTAAAGGACGGTATGCTGCTTTTATTTACAGCAGACGCAAGGCACATATCCTCGGAGCTTGGCAGCAGCTCTGTAAATGCGGCAGGCATGGATATCTCCCTTCTCAGCATAATTCTTTCGATCATAAGCGTGGGTGCAATAATACTTCTCATGGTGTTTCTTAACCGTACATATACGGGACGTGCCATAAGAGCAGCCGCAGACGATCCCCGTGCAGCAGAGCTTTCGGGAATAAACGTGGCAAAGACCTTTTCGGCTGCAATGGGCATAGCAGGAGCGGCGGCAGGTATTGCAGGCTTCTGTGTGAGTATGAAATGGACCTTTTACCCCGACAGCGGAGGACATTATCTGCTGATAGCCTTTGTGGTGGCAGTTCTCGGCGGTCTTGGTGATATCAGGGGAACACTTGCGGCAGGCTTTATTTTCGGACTAATCCAGGTCATAGGGGGAGCAAATTACGGAATGCTCATAAGCTATATTTTCCTGATAATAATGCTTGTTACAAATCCGAAGATAGCTCATGCAGCAGATGATCTGTCGGCAAGATGATTTTTCCGCATAAATCAATGCAGTGAAAAGGTTTTTTTATGGATATTGGAATGAAGAAAAATAAAGGCGTAATAAAGCTTTGTGTATATACAGCAATATTTCTCATATGTCTTTTATCAGGCTTTGGGGGAGTTCTGAGCAATAACCTTATGAGGTATCTTTTCAAGATATTTCTCTACATAACCCTTGGAGAAATGTGGAACCTCATGAGCGGCTTTGCTGGAATGACAAGCCTCGGACAGCAGGCATTCATAGGGCTTGCAGGCTACAGCGTTGCTGTTATGACCACGGTATATAAGCTGAATTTCTATTTCGGCATCGGGGTGGGAGCTGTGGTCGGAGTTCTGGGGGCAGCACTACTTGCAGTGCTTTTGCTCCATATCGGAGGAATGTATTTTTCTATTGCTACATGGGTTGCGGCTGAGGCGCTGGGGACATTCTTCTCGGGCTGGAAATATGTCGGTCAGGGAGCGGGAATGAACATAACCATCTCTCCTTACCCAAAAATGAGCGAGCTGTATATTCTTGCGCTGATATTGTGTGCAGCTTCTCTCGGAGTGACATATCTGCTTCTGAGATCGGATACGGGACTGGGGCTTACCGCCATGCGTGACGATATATCAGCGGCGGCGTCCCTTGGAGTAAACATTGAAAAGAATAAGTTCATAGTATACCTTACGGCGGCATTTTTCACCTCCCTTGCAGGAGCGGTCTTTTTTATCAACAAGGGAACTATCTATCCCGACAGCGGCTTTGACATCAGCTGGACAATATCAATGGTGTTTATCGTTATAATAGGCGGAGCGGGAACTATGGAGGGACCTGTCATTGGCTCGGTGATCTATGTGCTGCTTTATGAATATCTGGCGCATTTCCCCGGCTGGTCAAATATTATCCTCGGGTTAATATCTATCCTCGTTATATTGTTTATGCCAAAGGGGATAGCGGGCTTTCTGAGAAATTTCAGAAAATGATATTATTGTAAAGGGATTGATCGGATTGAAGAAAAGCAGTCTGAAATTAAGCAGCAGCAACAGGGTAGTCTTGTTTTCCATTATCATTGCCCTGATGACAGTAATAGTAATGAATATTATTCTTGTCAGACGTGCCGAAAAAAAGCAGATAGAGGCAGAGGGACAAATGCGTCTGAGCAGCATTGCCGCAAGCGTTGACAACAGCCTTTATCGTTCCGAATGCCTTCTTGACAGCGTAGCTATGCAGATCGAGCAGATAATATCAATGGGCGGCGATGTATCGGGGCAGCTTAGTGAATATTTTTCCCCCGAAACCATTGAGGATATAAGCCTAAGATCGGACGGAAGCTGTTTCAGTGCATATGCTGCATATGACGGCGAGCTTTACATAAACGATTTCACTCCCGATGAGAATTTCGTCCTTGATGAGCGCTCCTGGTATATCGGAGCGAAAAAGCGCATGGGTGCCGTGAACATTACCGAGCCATATGTGGACGCAAGCACGGGCAAGATGTGCTACAGTATCTCAAAGCTCCTTTCCGACGGCAGTACCATAGTCGGACTTGATTTTAACCTTAGCGGCATACAGCAGTATATCGAGGAGATGAATTCAAACTATCCCGGCACAAGCTTTATAGTTGATTCCGAGGGAATGATAGTGGGTCATTCAAATTCGGAGTATGTGGGCAGGGATTACAGAGAGCTTGATTTCTATTATGAGCTTATCAACAAGGTTTATATGCTTTACGGCAATTCCTTTGATTTCAAGTCTGAGGGCGAAAGATACAGTATCTTTTCCGACAAGTCAAACTATGACTGGTATCTTGTGGTATGCGTAAAGCAGAGTGACGCCTATTCGCTGCTGAGCGGAAATATCCTGCAGATAGCACTTGTTATGATAATAGTTTCCGCAGCGGTGGTGATACTTTATATTTCTGCCTGCCGTGAAAAGCTGAAGGCGGAGAGAGCGCTTGATGCAAGAAACGAGCATCTAAAAAGCATGACAAATGAGCTTAGACGACCCCTTTCAAGGATAATGAACCGTGCGGATATCCTGGGAAGCTCCGGGGGAAATCTGACCGCAGAGGATATCGGAGATTCGGCAAAGGAAATGGACAGAATGCTGGAAACTCTCCTGAACGATTCCGGGGAAGAGCTTGTCACGATGGACAAGAAGAGCAAAAAGGCGGAAAAAAGCTCTGTTAATCATGTAATAAGAATAGTTCTTGTTTCGATCGTTCTTCTCGGAACAGCCATATTTGCAATTTATTTCAATACCAATACCAATTTAGAGCTGTGCCGCAATAAAATGGAAAAGGAAACGGGAGTCTATCTCGATCAGGTGAAGGAATGGTCGCTGAAAAACAAGACCGTGCTGAACGTCATTTCGGACAGCATTGCCGCTCAGCCCGATTTTTCACGGGATTATGACATTGCCGTGGCGTATCTTGACAGCATCATATCAAAATATGACGACATTTCCGTTGCATATATGTGCAATCCACAATGGGAGCATACGGTTATCATGAACAACGGCTGGGAGCCTGATGAAAACTGGCACGTTGAGGAGCGTCAGTGGTATATTGACACCATGGCTTCTCTTGACAATTTCAACGTATCTGCACCCTATTTTGATGAACAGACGGGACTTTACTGCACCACACTCAGCAAGATAGTTTATGACGACAAGGGCAATTTCATCGGAGTTCTGGGCATCGACTATTACCTTGACAAGCTTATCGGTATCCTGGGCGAAAGCTATACCGACAGCGGCTATGCATTCCTCACAGATGTTGATGGAAATATCCTCAATCACCCCAATGAGGATTATCAGATGAAGTCCGATTATTCGGTGAATGTGTCGGATATCTGTTACAGGACAGCCCTTTCGGAAATAGGCACTGATTATGTGGTGTTTACGGATTATGACGGCATAGAGAAGGTCTGCTTTGCAATGAAGGAGGACATTTCGGGGTTCAACGTGTTCGTTGTAAGAGGATATTTTGAAGTAATGGGTCTTGCCCTTTCCTCCAACCTTTTATATATAGCCGTTTTTGCCATCTGCATCATCATAGTTAACGTAATAATGTACAGCCTGACCATATGGCAGTCAAGGGTAAACAAAGAGCTGAAGGAAGCTGCCGACAAGGCAATAAGCGCAGGAAAAGCCAAAAACGATTTCCTTGCAAATATGAGCCATGAGATAAGAACGCCTATTAACGCAGTTCTCGGAATGAACGAAATGATAATGCGTGAATCCGGCGAAAAGAATATTGTGGAATACGCAGCAAATATCCAAAGCTCGGGCAGAACGCTCCTTTCCATTATCAACGATATCCTTGATTTTTCAAAGATCGAATCGGGCAATATGGAGATCGTCCCCGTGACCTATGACGTAAGCTCCCTTATAAACGATATCACGAACATGGTTCGGATAAGGGCAGAAAAGAAAAATCTCGGATTTATCTGCGAGATAGATAAGAATATCCCCTCGGAGCTTTACGGCGATGATGTGAGAATAAGACAGGTCATCACCAATATCCTTACCAATGCGGTGAAATACACTCCCCAGGGCTATGTGCGTCTGAAAATGAATGTGCTTGGCGTCAATGAAGGAGTTGTCCGTCTGGGAGTAAGCGTTACGGATACGGGAATAGGTATTAAGGAAGAGGATATGGATAAGCTTTTTGCGTCCTTCCAGCGCCTTGACCAGAAAAAGAACCGAAGCATAGAGGGAACGGGACTTGGAATGTCCATCGTTCAGCGGCTGCTTACAATGATGGGAAGCGAGCTGAAGGTTTCAAGCGTCTACGGCACAGGCTCAACATTCTCCTTTGAGATAGAGCAGAGCATAGTAAACCCCGAGCCTATCGGTGATTTTGAGCAGCGCTTCAAAGCAGCGGCAGCGTCACACACTGCCGAAACAGCCCTTCGTACCGCACCCGAGGCAGTTGTCCTGGTAGTTGATGACAACGAAACCAATCTTCTTGTGGCAAAAAGCCTTCTTAAACGAACAAAGGTCAAGCTTGATACTGCAGCAAGCGGCGCTGACTGCATTAAGCTTCTGAAAGTCAAGCGCTATGACATTGTTTTCCTTGATCATATGATGCCCGAAATGGACGGTATCGAAACCCTGAAAAAGATCAAGGAGGAAAAGCTTGCGGAAGGCACCTGCTTTATCGCACTAACAGCAAACGCTATCCATGGAGCAAGACAGGCATATCTTGATGCAGGCTTCGATGATTATCTGTCTAAGCCCTTTACAGGGGTCGATATCGAAAAGTGCCTTTTCGGTCATATTCCCCCCAGCCTTTGCATTGAGGAAAAGGCTTCGGAGGAAAATACCCCCGAGCCTGCAGGTGATAATGCCCAAACGGATAACAACACCCTTTTCAGCCCCAATGAGGGAGCAAAATATGTGGGCGGAGATACCGATGCATATAAAGAAGTCCTGGAGATATATGTACGCAAAGCGCCGGAGCTTTCCCGCCGCATTGAAAGGCTTTTTGATGAAAAGGACTGGAAGAATTATGTGATAGAGGTCCATGCACTGAAAAGCTCCTCCCTTACCATCGGTTCAAGAGAGCTTTCCGAGCTTGCAAAGGAGCTTGAGCTTTCGGGCAAGGCAGGAAATTACAG
>CAMAIG010000051.1 GCA_945835085.1 uncultured Ruminococcus sp.
CTCCTCGGGAGTGTCCACGCCTTCTATCTTCATAAGAACGATATTCTTATGGGGTCTTGATCTTACTATCTCAACAGGTGTTCTTCCCTTATCAAAATAAAGCGAATCAAATTCGCACAGAAATTCGGGGCTGTCACACCAGGGTTCGACCCTGACCTCACCTTTAAGCCCCTGAACAGCCACTATCCTGCCTATTTCAAGAAACTGCTTCATCTTCGTCCCTTTCCCTGCCTTCAATGGCAGAAACCTTATCCTCAAGATAATCAATATACGGATAATACAGCATTTCGCTTATCCTTGCAAAGCTGTCCTTTTCCTCCTCGGTAATGGTGCCGTCAAACACTGCCTCGGTATACTTATCAAAGTAATATCTGAAGGGAAGCATGACCTTGCCGTCCTTCTTTATCTTTGATGCAGGATCCGCTCCTGCGTCTATGAGCAGTGCGATCAGTTCGTCGTTATAGCCCTCGTCGTACATTGCGGCATAATGTATAGCCGGAATAAACAGATTGGGGCGGTAATCGGGATCGGCACCTGCCATTATCAGAAGCCTCACCATATCGGTATTCCCCTCAACACAGGCAGTGCCAAGGAGAGTTATGGTCTGCTCTCCCGTATGATTGGGGTCTGCGCCCATTTTGAGATAAAGCTCCAGCATCTCTGTTTCATTTTCCATAACAGCCCTGTATATCGGCGAAATGCCGTAACGACAGTTATTTTCGGGGTCTGCACCCTTTTCGATAAGCTCTGTCACTACACGGGTATTTCGTCTTTCCGCTGCAAGGAAAAGAATATCATCGTCCGTAAACTCACTTATACTGAATCTTATATCAAGATAAAAATAGTATATCATGGGCAGACAGAGAATGACTCCGGGAATAATTATCCTCGGCATATGTTTTGCGAACACCTTTCGGTGCTCCTCCTTATGTTTCAGCAGTACATTATAAAAAAATATCGGCAGAACCGTTAAAGTAATGCCGATTGCGAATAATATCCTGACTGCTGCCACATGCGTTATAATCGTCAGCATCATAGCATTTGACCTTTCTGCAGAAGCATCAACATATCCGTCGCTGCTGAATATCAGTCGATCTCAACCATAATTTTCTCTCCCAGCCTGCCTGCACCTGCACGCATTACGCTGCGGATAGATTTTGCGATCTTGCCCTGCTTGCCGATAACACGTCCCATATCATCGGGAGCAACGTGAAGGTGATATACAATGACACCCTCCTCATTCGGCTCGTCACGGTCAACTCTTACGGCATCCTTATCCTCAACAAGACCTGCTGCAATGGCGATAAGAAGCTTTTCCATAGGTAATTCCTCCTGTCTTACGGGAATTTTTATATAAACATTTTCGTTATCATATCCAAAAATCAGTATACTCGGACACCTCGCATGAGGTGTCACGATTATCTGATAACATCGGGCTTTCCGGAATTACTCGGTAACGCCGCTGATCTTTAACAGCTTCTTAACTGTTTCAGTGGGCTGTGCACCGTTAGCCATCCACTTCTTAGCCTTCTCAGCATCTACCTTGATAACGCTGGGATCTACTGTGGAATCATAGTAGCCGATTTCCTCGATAAATCTGCCATCTCTGGGGTATCTGGAGTCAGCAACAACTATTCTGTAGAAAGGAGCCTTCTTAGCACCCATTCTTCTGAGTCTGATCTTTACTGCCATTTCTTTCACCTCTTAAAATCAATTTTATATCAAAGTGCTTTCACACATTGAATGCTTATCAGTCGGGGGACACAAGCACCATGATCCCGCAGAATATGATAAATCCTCCGAGGACACCGTAAAATATCCTTGCACCTGTTCTCCCCATAAGGCTTACTATGGGACGTGCCTTCCTTGCATTGAAGAAGAAATCCCAGTTAAAGACTGCTCCCGCTATGCTGAACAGTCCTGCCAGAATAAAGAATATACAGCATATAACCGCCTGCTTATCAGCCATATCAGAACCTCATTCCGGGCACTCTGAGCTTATTCTTTTTGCCCTTCTGATTTTTTCCCATAACTCCAAGCTGCTTCATCATCTTCTGCATCTCCTCAAACTGTCTGAGAAGCCTGTTTACGTCTGCCACGGTATTTCCGCTTCCTGCGGCGATACGCTTCTTGCGGCTGGGATTGATGATGGAGGGCTTTGCTCTCTCGGCAGGTGTCATTGAGGTTATGAGAGCCTCAATTCTGAGAAGCTGCCTGTCGTCGATATCGACGTCCTTTATCTTGTCGCCCACACCGGGGAGCATTCCCATTATCTGCTTTAAGGGACCCATTTTCTTTATCTGCTTCATCTGATCCAGCAGATCGTCCAGGTCGAAGGTGTTTTCTTCCTTGAGCTTGTTGGCAAGCTTCATTGCCTCCTGCTCGTCGATGGTACTCTGGGCACGCTCGATAAGTGTGAGCATATCGCCCATCCCGAGTATTCTCGAAGCCATTCTCTCGGGGTGGAAAAGCTCGAAATCGTCAAGCTTTTCGCCTGTTCCCACGAACTTGATAGGCTTGCCCGTAACGGAAAGTACGGAGAGAGCCGCACCGCCTCTTGTATCGGAATCAAGCTTTGACATCAGCACGCCTGTGATGCCAAGAGCCTCGTCAAAAGCCTGTGCAACATTTACTGCGTCCTGACCTGTCATAGCGTCAACAACCAGCATTATCTCATGTGGCTCGGTTTCCTGCTTGATGTTTTTCAGCTCATCCATAAGCTGCTCATCAATATGCAGACGGCCTGCGGTATCGAGGATAACCACCTCGTTGCCGTGATCCTTTGCGTGCTTTACAGCCTCACGGGCAATGACAACGGGATTTATCTGTCCCATCTCAAAGACCTTTACTCCTGCCTTTTCGCCCACTACCTGGAGCTGATTGATAGCCGCAGGACGGTAAACGTCGCAGGCTGCAAGAAGAGGACGCTTGCCCTGATCCTTGAAATACTTTGCAAGCTTGGCTGCGTGAGTGGTTTTACCCGAACCCTGAAGACCTACCATCATAATAACGCATGGAGGCTTGCTCGGATAATTTATGCGGGCATTTTCGCTGCCCATGAGAGCGATAAGCTCTTCGTTAACTATCTTTATTACCTGCTGTGCGGGAGTAAGGCTTGCAAGGACATCGGTGCCCACCGCTCTTTCGGTGACCTTTCCGATAAAATCCTTAACTACCTTGTAGCTTACATCGGCTTCAAGGAGAGCCATTTTGACCTCTCTCATAGCTTCCTTTACATCCGACTCATTAAGAACGCCTCTGCCTTTAAGGCGCTTGAACACTGCATTTAATTTTTCCGAAAGTCCCTCGAACGCCACGGCAAATCCTCCTTAAATATCTTATACATCAAGCAGCCTTCTTATATCCTCAGCTGCCTTCACAATTGCTGCTCTGTCGGCTTCCTTCCCGGAAACCGCTTCATCAAGGCTGTCTGCTATCCTTTGCAGCACCGCAGATCTCTCAGCAAGACCCAGCGCATTTTCAAGCTCGAACAAGGTCTGTTCCCCACGCTTGATGCAGTCCCTGACGCCCTGCCTTGTAATGCTGACCTCCTCGGCTATCTCAGCCAGAGAGAGATCCTCATTGTAATAAAGGTCGATCACATCTCTCTGCTTTTCGGTGAGCATGGGAGAATAAAAATCAAGCAGCAGCGCAACTTTAAGGTTCTTTTCTCCGTTCACGTTCACACCTCATAACCGTTGTAAAGTTATCAACCTTTACAATTATAACACATATATAAATTTTGTCAAGTACATTCGTAAAATTTTGCTGATTAATTTTTTATGAACAAACCGTAATATCCAAAGTAAAAAAAACGCCGCTCCCGAAATATTTCGGAAACGGCGGAAAATGGTTATTATCTGTTGCTGCCGGTGGTCGTAACGGTGGGATTGTCATTTTCACGGGGCACGATATCTCCAACAATATCATCTGCTCCGCCAACTATGTCGGTAACGATATCACCTGCATCGGATACGATATCCTCCACAAAGCCGTCACCGTCAATATCTCCCGTTCTTCCTGTCGTACCACTGCCCTCCATGCCGGAATTTCCTCCTGAGGAGCCTGCGCTGCCCGATGATGCGGAAGAGCCGCTTTCCGAGCCTGTCTGTGAATTTTCCGTGGAATTATTCTTTCCGCAGGCTGTGAGCATAAGTCCCGACAGGAGTACCGCAAGTATTGCCGCTGTCTTTTTTCTGTTCATATCAAGGGGTTCCTTTCCCGCAGAGCTGTGCTGTTCTGCGTAATGCTATCCGTTAATTGCTTTTTGCAAAAAGCGTGAACGGTGGGGAAAACCCTATGAGCCTCCCCATGCAAACCCACAGTATATTTGCAGATCATTCCTTCACAAATTCCAGCAGCTTTTCTGCAGTTCCTGAGCCGCAGACCGAGTCTATCCTTGATGTGCCGAAGGTTTCGGCAAAGGCATCAAGGAACAGCTTGTAGCGTTCAAGATATCGTTCTGCATCTGCTTCGCCATAGCTTTCCCTTTGCATAGCGTCAATAACTATGTCGCCTCTGAAAAAGGTTTCGGCAACTGCCCTGATATACAGCTCCTCGGATATGCTGTTGTACTTTGGCGGAATGACCGCAATGTTTCCGTCCACACTTATAGTATAACAGCTCTCGTTGGTTTTATACATTTTCTGAGCTGCCTCAAGAAGCTGCTCCAGCTCCTCGCTGTCAGTCTTTATAACTGCATAATTTTCGGGGAAAATAAATCCGTATTCTTCTGTATCGACCATTAAATGTCCGTCGGTCGAAACGCTTCCTGTTCCGCCAAGCGCCTTGTAAACATCGCTGCTGACCATAGAGATCTCATAGTTCATTTTTACAAAGTTTTCGCCGATGGTGCCGGTGTATTCGGGAAGCGGGTCAAATCCGCACTGTCTGAGATAATTCAGAGTTTCGGTATGATGCTCCTTGATGATAAATCTGTCGGAACAAATATCCAGGTACCAATGTTTTCCTTCATTGCGGAAATACTGCTCCTCAGTTTCATGCATAAGGTCATTTCTCATGCACTCTCCGATAACTTTGCAGAAATCCTCGGGAAGATTTTTCATAGGGATCGTCACATTGCTGTTGTAGCCTCTGCCTTCATATGACCACTGTGGAGTGAGGGTCACTCCTCCATAACCCAATAAAGCAGATTCAATATTTTTTGCAGCAGAGTATTCGGCTTCGGCACAGCGGTATTCACGGAATTCCTCCGTCATATCAAGACCCGTGATGATCTCAAAAGATTCCTTGTTAAGGGAAAGATCTCTGACAACAAGCTTGCCTGTTTTCAGTCTGTACATTACCCTCATGCTTCTGTGAACAATGGGTTCTTCATATTTGTCAACGCACTTGGAATGTACAGTGATGACCTTATTGATATTTTCGCTTTCCGTAAGCTTTGCAATGGGCGAATCGGTGGTACTGAATTCTCCGAAGCGCATATTATCTCTTTCGCCAGAAAATCCCGAATAGGAAATGTAAACCTCCGAAACCATGTTTTCGTCGGGAACGTATTTTCCCGCACCGAAGCAGGCTGTTTCTTCAACGATAAACATGGAGCAGACAGCAGCCGCCATGGTGCAGGCATAGCAGATAATGCCCTTTAGAAAATGGGAGAAGCCTCTGTTTCGGATGACCGTGAACACAAGATAGATAATTGCGGTTACTATTATCATCGGAAGGAATGCTTCCGAGAGATCCGAGTCTATGCAGAATGCATACACTAAGCATACTAAGCCCAGAGTCATTATTATATGATAAAACGCTCCGAATACTATTGGCTTTCCCGTATCCTCGGCTTTTCTATTGCGATAGATAAGAAATGCTGCAACAGCGATAACTATTACCGAGATGCTCATTCCCACAAGCCATTTGCCATAGGTCAGAATGGCGGGAACATTTGAAACGCTGCCCGTATCCGACACTTCGTTTTCAAGGGCAAATACAAGTCCTATCGCTCCTCCTATGGGTGATGTATAGGGCAGTATCTTTGCGGTGTAGAAATCCGCAACAAGGTTATTCACGTTGCTGATTATGCCGTAAATGATTATTGCGATAGTTCCCGGCACAAGTCCGTTTGCAAGGAAGGTATAGATTATGCAGTCAAAAAGATTGCCGCAGCAGGACGCAACAAGCGCTGTGAAGAAGTAGAACATTATCATCAGCACTATGCCGCCGACTATTACCTTCAGCACTATGGGTGCGGCATCGGAAAACATATTACAGTACCAGGTATCAAATGTGGTGCCGTCATACAGCACTCTCTTAAAGGTCCTGCCGTCGCAGGCAAGGTGTCCGATAAGAATTCCTGCCCATGTGAATACAGTCGATATCAGAAAGGGAACTATATAGATGAACAGTCCCGACAATGAATCGGAAACATATCTCTGGGCTGTGGTCATGGGAAGTGAAAGCCGCATATCCACCATGGATTTTTTGTAAAGATAGGGCATTACGGAAAGTGCGCAGATAATTCCAGCTGCCGCAGCGCCGCAGGTGGTTGCTGCTGCTATGAAATAATAAGGCTCTGCTCCGCTGTCACTGCCATATACAAGAATATTATAAATAAGCATTCCCAGGGAAAGAGGCGCCGCCGCCATATGCAGCACCAGAAGAACTATCATCAGGCGCAAATTGTCCCTTATGTTAAAAGCGGCATTATGAAGCATGGCTTTGGTAAAAAATCCGCTCCTGCCTTTTTCATTAAGCGTAATTTCCGATGTATTAATTGAGCTGTCCTGCGTCATAACCCATTCCCTCCATTTCGTAAATAAATATTTCCTCAAGGGTAAGAGGAATAAGATCAAGAACAATTGGCTCCTTGTCCTTGAATTTTTCTCTGATCTCCTGCTCGGAGCCTTTCATTATAATGTAATGAATGCTCTGGCTTCGGCTGTAATGAAGTATTCCGTAGGGTTCAAAATCCTCCTTGGAATAGTCCTTGTTAAATGCAGCCTGTACCTTATGGATATTGCCCTTGATGCTGTCAAGATCACGGTTGAAGATGACCTTGCCCTGATGGATAAGTGCAACGCTGTCGCAGACCTCGTTTATCTCCTTTAGATTGTGGGAGGAAATAACCGTGGTAAGCTTTCTGTCAAGCATTGCGTCAACAAGCATTCGCTTAACGATTATCCTCATGGTGGGGTCAAGTCCGTCAAAGGCTTCGTCAAGAAGAAGATAATCCGCACCGCTGGCAAGTCCCGTGATCACCACAGCCTGCCGCTTCATTCCCTTTGAAAAGCGGTCTATGCGCTTATCCTCGGGAAGCTTAACGGTGTTTCTCAGCTCCTCGAACAGCTCCTCGGAAAAGTTCGGATAAAAGCCCTTATAGTATTTTTTCAGGCTCTTTAATGTAAACGACCCGAACTGCACCGTTTCATCATTAATAAAGAAAACTCTTTTCTTTATGTCGGTATTGTCGAACACTTCCTGTCCGTCAATAGTTACGCTTCCCGATTCCTGCTTATATATTCCCGAAAGCAGGCGGAGAATTGTGGATTTGCCCGCACCGTTTGAGCCGAGAAGTCCGAAGGCTGTGCCCTTTGGTATCAGCAGATCAACATTATCGAGAGCGGTAAAATCGCCGAATTTTTTTGTGGTATTACTTAGCTTTATCATCTGACAATGCTCCTTTCTCTGAGATAACGCTGTCTATCACGGATATCATGCCTTCTCTGTCAAGCCCTCCGTTAAGGGCTTCTCTCACTGCTGTCCGAAAACCTTCCGCAGCATTTTTTGCGATAATGGAGTCATTCTTATCCGAAATAAAGCTTCCCCTTCCGGGAACGGAATAGATTATCCCGTCACGCTCCAGCATCTGGAACGCCTTTGACACCGTGTTGGGATTAACTCCCAGCTCCTTTGCCAGCTCTCTGACCGAGGGCAGCTTTTCGGAGGGTGTCAGCTGCTTTTTGACGGTCATTTCGATAACCTTTTTATAGAGCTGTTCATATATCGGAATTCTGCTTTGCAGGTCGATGTCGAACATCCTCATCTCCCCTTTCAAGTTTATAGACCTCGTAAATGCCGCTTATGGCAAGCATCACAAGGGTCAGAAGCATCGCTGCTATCATCACTGCTGCGAAAATATCGCCGCTTGTGAAAGAATACATACTGTCCATTTCCTGCTCCTTTCAACTAATACTAATCTTTAACCAACCTATAGACAAATCCGACAGCTATAACGCAGCCACTC
>CAMAIG010000052.1 GCA_945835085.1 uncultured Ruminococcus sp.
AGGGGACTGAAACAGGCATTTATTGAGATTAAAGTCCCTGTATGCATTCAGGCTGAAATATGCCCCCAGACTGCAGGCAAAGAGATCAATTTCCCTCCAGCCGTCGGAAATATATTCTGCGGCAGCCTGAAGGTCACGGATACCGTTCCAAATATCGCATCTTTCATTATCCGCTGCTCTTTCGCCGTGACCGGGAAGGTCAAAGCTAAAGGTCTGATAGCCCATTTCCTCGGCAATGGCTGCAAAGCCCTCGGCAGCCTCCTTTGAACCCATTTTGCCGTGAACATATAGATACACCCTGTCAGACCTGTTTCCCCAGATGACTGCGGGGATATTTTTGATAAGAATATTCTCTTTTTTCATAACAATTCTCCCCATTCTTTTTGTGCAACATTGTTGTGTAACCTTGTTATATTATATCATGCAATAATTTCAATGTCAACAGAAAAAGGAAAAAAATAGAAAAAAGTGCTTGACATCGGCAGAATAATATGATATACTGACTTCATCATTTCAGTAAAGGAGGCGGGCATATGTTCAAGCATAGAAATTACGGAATAACTGCAATTATAGGAAATGAGCCTGTGCCTGCTGATATGATATAGCTTTGGCTATTTTGTATGTCAGATACATAAGCGTACATTTCCGTGTGGGAATGTACGCTTTTTTTGGCTCAAAAATAACTACTTAGGAGGAACATCTATGAACGTAATTCAGGGAAAAACCGACTGCAGACCTATCGAAACAGGCTACGACGAAACCAGGATAGAAATGCTTAACAAGCGTTTAGGGGAGATGATCGAGGGTAAGATAATTCACGGTGCTGCCTACTGCATTTCCCACAAGGGTAAGATAATCGCCCGCGGCGCTCTTGGAAGAAACAACACCATGGGGATTGATACACCTATGCAGCCCGATACGGTTTTCGGAGTCGCTTCCATAACAAAGACCTTTACCGCAACAGCTATAATGCAGCTTGTAGAGGACGGATATATCAGGCTGAATACTGCTGTGGGGGAGATAATTCCGCAGTTTGCCGAGAAGCCCTTTGACCGCATTTCCCTCTGGCATCTGCTTACCCATACCTCGGGAATGTATCCCGACGGAGGCTGTTTCCCCGAGTCTGCTCCAAAGGACGCATGGGAGCTTATTGATGCTGCCGCCGAGAAATGGGACGGAAAAAGCGATTTTGACTGGATATCCGCAGCAATTTCATCGGGGCTTCGCCGTCCAACGGGTACCGAGTGGCAGTACTGCACCTTCGGTTTTGCAATTCTTGGAGAGATAATCACGAAAGTCAGCGGAATGAACGCCCACGACTACATCGAAGAAAGGATAATTCGTCCACTTAAAATGAAGGACAGCGGATTTTATTACACTCCCGAAACAGCTGCCAGGGGATTTATTTACGACGAGGAGCATAAGGCTTACCTTGAAAAAATAGTTTCGGGCGAGATAAACGGACGTGACGGCGAGGGCACCGTCTGGGACAGGATACCCAACACAGGGGGAGGAATTTTTTCCACCGTGTCCGATCTTATCCGATATGCTAATGCATACATATACGGCGGCAGACTTGATGGTGCTCGTATCCTTGGCAGAAAATCCGTTGAGAAAATGAGCACAGTTCAGCTTCACGGCATACCCGATCACTGCTGGAATGCCGAGGAGCCTGACCGTGAATACGGCATAGGCTTTGATATCCGTCACGGACAGGCATATTCCTATTCGGACAGAACTATCATGCACGAGGGTGCAGGTGCTTCTTCGCTCAATATCGACCTTGAGGAGGAGCTTGCAGCGGCATGGTTCGTTCCCTTTGACACGGGTGCAAACGGCTGGTCTGCAGAGCCTTTGTACAATGTGCAGAACATTATCTGGTCGGGGATCATATGATGAATTTTATCGGACAAAAAATTCGTATGTGCAAAGCGGTGGCGTTTGTGACCTATAAGGAATGGAGCGCCTACCGCACACATTCTCTGGTATCGGTTTTCGTAGGACCCGTTTATTTTATAGTGCAATATTTTATCTGGACTGCTGTCTACGGTGAAAACGGCACCCTGGGCGGAATGGAATTTCAGCATACCATACGCTATTTCGGAGCGTCGGCGCTTATCGGCTATCTGACAATGGATTTTGCCGACTGGAACCTGCAGATGCTTGTGCAATCGGGAAAATTCCTCACCTTTACCCTCAGACCCATGCACCATAGATTTTTTGCCCTATCTCAGAAGATAGGTCACAGAGTGCTGGGATTTTTCTTCGAGTTTCTGCCATGCCTGCTGATATTTGCCCTGCTTTTCAGGGTGGAGATAATTCCTCGGTATATGGGCTGGACGATGCTGTCCGTTGCCCTTGCGTTTCTTATGAATTTCTATGTGAATTACTGCCTTGGAATGACGGCGTTCTTTTTTGTACGGGCAAACGGTATAAGGGTGGTTTATCAGCTGCTTGGCAATATTTTCTCGGGAGCGCTTATCCCTCTGAGCTTCTTTCCCGAAGCGGTGCAGCGGATAATGATGTTCCTGCCCTTTCAGTACACGAACTATATCCCCGCAATGGTCTGGACGGGAAACAATTCTATCGGTGAAATGGGCATGACTATCCCTCAGGCGGTAATGCTTCAGGGGATAGCGGTGATAGCCGCCGCCCTTCTCAGCGAAGTGATTTACCGCACGTCCATCAAGCGTTTTACGGCAGTGGGAGCGTGACAGAATGAGATATATCAGAATATTTTTCACCTGCATAAATACCGCCATATCAAAAGCGGCGGCATACAGACTTGATTTTGTCCTCGGGAATTTCATCACACTGCTTTCAAACGTGATATTCCCGCTGGTAACAGTGCTTATCTATGCAAACGGAGCGCAGTTTCCGGGGTGGACAATGTGGGAGGTACTGCTTATCCAGTCGGTGTTTTCCATGTCAAACGCCCTTGCTTCAATGATATGCGGAAGCGTTCTGTGGGTCACAATGGACCACATACAGTCGGGAAGCTTTGAAACGGTGCTGCTAAAACCCCTTTCGCCGCTGTTTTACATAGCTTGTGCAAATTTTGACATAGAAAGCTTGGGACTGTTTCTCGGAGGACTTGCTATGACAATAATATCGGCGTCCTTCACGGGAATAAGCGGAGGAAATGGAGTTATAATGTTCCTGCTTCTGTTCATATCGGGAGCGGCTGTAATGTGCGGACTCGAACTTATCATGGCGGCAATAAGCTTCAAATGGGTAGGCAATTCAAGGATACCCGAGATATTTGAAAGCATAAAGGAATTCGGCAAATACCCCATAGGCATATTTCCAAAGGCGGTACAGGTCATGTCCTCACTGATAATTCCCGTGGCAGCGGTGGGATTTTTCCCTGCCTCTGCACTGATGGGACGGCTTGATATGCGGTCGCTTATATCGGTGTTGCCATGCATATTGTTCCTGCTTTTCGGGGTATGGCTCTATAACCGTATGATAAAAAATTACGAGGGAGTGGGAGGTTAAAATGACAGCAATAAAGGCAGAAAGCTTAGTAAAATCCTACACCACATACAAAAGGGGCAGCGGCTTCAAGGAAACTGTCAAAAGCTTTTTCAAGCGTGAAAAGGTGCAGATAAACGCCGTGGACGATATCTCCTTTGAGATAGAAAAGGGGAGCATCTGCGGAATTCTCGGACCAAACGGTGCGGGCAAATCCACCACCATAAAAATGCTCTGCGGAGCACTTTTTCCCACAAGCGGCAGCATTGACGTAATGGGCTTTTCTCCCGCTCGGGACAGAATGAAATATGTGCAGAAGATAGGTGCGGTTTTCGGACAGAAATCCCAGCTTATCTGGGATATCCCTCCTGTGGACAGCTTTGCCATGAACAAGGCTATCTACGGCATATCCGATGCTGACTACAAAAAGCGCCTTGGTGAAATGACAGAGCTTTTCGGAGTTGAGGAGGTCATTCACAAGCCTACAAGAGTGCTTTCTCTTGGAGAGAGAATGAAATGCGAGTTTATTATGGCAATGCTCCACAGTCCCGAAATAGTATTTCTCGATGAGCCTACCATCGGTCTTGATGTTATAGCAAAGAACAGGATACGGGAGGCTGTCAGCGAAATGAACCGCTGCGGCACGACCTTTATCCTTACAACTCACGACCTTGAGGACGTTGAACAGCTTGCAGACGATGTTATCATCATCAATCACGGGAAAAAGGTTTTCGATGATACTCTTACGGGGCTTAAAAACATTCTCGGCAGCAAAAAAATCGTCACCCTTACCCTGACAAAGCCCTGCACAGGCGACGAGATAAACGGTGCAAGGATAATCGGGCGGGATAACGATTTTGACATCTCTCTGGAGGTGGATACGGAAAAACAGCCCATAACGGAGTTTCTGAAAAGCCTGACCGATCATGTGAGCTTTAAGGATATTTCCGTGAGGGAGCTTCCCATGGATATGATAATCACAAGAATATACAGCGAAGGGCAGAACCCTTTGCCCCCTCGTTGGTCTGTTCAACAAGGCTGATAAGGTTTGCGGCTCTTTGCTGTATTTATCGGTTAAATAATGGGCTTATGCAGATATCACACTGCATAAGCCCTTCTTTTATTTTGATAATGCAGAAATTTTTATGCTTTCCTCCGGCTCGGTAGAATATCCGTTGTCGGAGTAAAGCAGATATGTGCTGTTTGGGAAACCTATCATTTCAAGTGAAGAAAGGTCAATTTCACCGGTGTTTGCTGTTGGCTTTCCAAAGGGTATCGCTTTATTGCTTCGGATAAAGAAAACAAGCTCATCAAGCTTAACATCAACATAGTGATGACCCTTTGGAAGTATCTGTGTTTCATATTTATCCCATGCGCTCATTCTGATAAGCATCATTTCCTCGGGGAGATATACATACCGTCCCAAAGCATTCTGCTTGTAAACGGGAGCTATCATCAGCTCGTTTCCGAGAAGAAGCTGATCTTCCGTCTGCTTTGCCATGTCATCACCCGGAAACTCAAACGCAAGGGGCTTGAACATCATTTCATCATTAAGGGCTGCCTTTAAAAATTCACTGTAAAGATAGGGGATAAGGCTGTAACGTATCTTTATCATCTCTGCGGCAGCGCTGACATTATCAAAGCGGTAAAGCTCCTGGAAACGTGTTCCGTCTGCGGAATGATTTCTGAAAAGGGGAGTAAACAGGGAATACTGCAGCCAGCGGAGCATAAGATCTTCGGTAGTGTCACAGCCGAATCCCCCCGTGTCCGAGCCTGTGAACAGAAATCCTGCCATATTCAGAGCGGGCAGCTGCTGCATTGACTGCAAAATGTGCGACCACCAGGACTTGTTGTCACCCTGCCAGATGCCGCCATAGCGGTGCGCTCCGATATATGAGGAGCGTGAGAAAAACAGGGTGCGCTTTTCGGGGCAAATTTCCTTCAAGGCTTCAAATGCGCTGCGGGTCATGTTCATTCCGTAAAGGTTATGCACTTCGCTATGCTTTATCATTTTGCCGTCAACATTGTGATAGAACTTGTCATAATCACCCATGTTTCCGTTAAGCCCTGCAACCATTCCCGTAAATCTGAAATACTCGTTAATGCCCATATTTCCCGAGGTGAGCTTTTCAATTTCGGCACAGGTGTCAGAAAGTCTGTCCTCGGTATAGAAAATTGCAGGCTCGTTCATATCGTTCCAGAAGCCTTCAATTCCAAGCTTTGTAAGAACGGAATATTTCTCTCCGAACCATTTCCTTGCTTCGGGCTGCAGAAAATCGGGGAAATGCACACGCCCGGGCCATACAGCACCTACAAAATCTCCGCCCTCAGCATTTTTGCAGAAGTAGTTTTCACGGACACCTTCTTCATAAACATCGTAGCCGTCCTCTATCTTCACTCCTGCGTCAATTATGGGAACAAGATGTATGCCCTGCTCCTTCATGTCAGCGGCAAGCTTTTCAAGGTCGGGGAAACGCTCCTTATCAACGGTGAAATCCTTGTAGCGTTCCATATAATCAATGTCAAGATAAATGCTGTCAAGGGGAATGCCTGCCGCCTTGTGCTGCTCCGCAACAGTGCGGATATCCTGCTCGTTTTTATAACCCCAGCGGCTCTGTCCATATCCGAATGCCCAGAAAGGCGGAATGTAGCTTCTGCCGATAAGCTGTCTGAACTGCTTAACAATGTCCTTTTCGTTTTCGCCCGTGATGATGTAGACGATAAGGTCATTTTTATCGGCAGTTATCCGCATTTCGCTGCGTTTTGTGTAGCCGATGTCAAACTCCATTTTTCCCGCATAGTCGAAAAATGCGCCGAAGGTCTGCTGCCCGCTTACGATAATAAAATTATGAGAGCCGTAAAGTGAACGTGTGTCCTCGTGATGATTGGGGTTGTCGTAGTTCCAGCTTACATACTGCCAGCCTCTTTTGTTGATGCCTCTTATCTGTTCCCCAAGACCGTAGACAATATCATTTTCCGAAAGAGCATAGGAAAATCCGCCCTTATTGTCCGATTCAAAAAAGGGGAGCTTGTCCTCCGATGCAGCTATGCTCTTAACAGCTGCCCCCGTGGGAAATGGCTCACCGTAAATATATTTTTTTATCATATCAGCACTTCCTTTCAAAATACCGTTGTTATTTTTCCTTCTGTATGATATAATACTATAAAATCTCACCAAAATCTATTGATATTCTATCAAATACCGATACTATCCTACTTTTTGAAAGGACGATCTCATGAACGACCCAACATCAAAGGAAAACCGCATACACAGCTCGGGAATAAAGCCCTTCAGCTATTATAAATGCGTAATTCCCGATCATTTTTACTGTGTTCCCATGCACTGGCACAGGGAGTTTGAGATAAATTTTATAAGGGAAGGCTCGGCGGAATTTATCTGCGGCGAGGATAAATTCACCTCCGCAAAGGGCGATATCATCATTACTCAGCCCAATGTCCTCCACTCAATTTATCCCTGTCCCGATACCCGTCAGGTGTACGATACACTTGTTTTCAGCTCCGAAATATTCGGCAGCTTAGGCTCGGACAGATATATGACCGAATGCATCAGACCCCTTACCGACGGCAGTATGCGAATAACCACGCACATCACGCCGAAGCACCATTATTATGCGGAGCTGTCGGTCACCGCCGAAAACATTTTCTCCTGCGCAAAGGGTGATACTCCTCAGCTGGATATGCTTATGCGCAGCGAGCTGATAAAGCTTTTCTGGCTGCTGGAAACGGAATCGGAGCAAAGCACATTTACGGGTAAATACGACAGTGTTATCCGTCCCGCTCTGGAATATATAGCAGAGCATTTTGGCGAAAGCATTACCGTTTTGCAGCTTGCGGAAACTGTCCATCTCAGCGAAAGCTATTTTATGAATCTGTTTCGCAAACAGGTGGGGCTAAGTGCGGTGGAATACATTTCCCATTTCAGGATAGATACAGCCTGTCGGGAGCTTATCTCCACAAAAAAGAGTATACTTGAAATTGCCTTTGACTGCGGTTTTCGCAATATCTCCAATTTCAACAGGCAGTTTAGAAAAATAACCGGCTGCTCACCAACGGAATACAGGAAAAAATTTGTATATTGACTTTTTGTTCACTTGTTTCTTAATATTTATTGTATTGTCAACTAAATAGTGATAATTGGTTGACAAATTTATTTGCAGATGCTATAATTTCTTTATCAGGCTATAAAGAAGGTAAAAAAAGAATTACGGAACAGAAATAGACGAGGATATGCATATCACCCGAGAAGAGGCAACCCGTATACTGAATACCCCCGACGATCGGCTGGACGAGCTTATGGCACGGGCAGAAAGGCTCCGCAGAAAATATAAGGGCGATCGTGTAAGCATACATATTCTAACAAATGCCCGCAGCGGAAATTGTTCTCAGGATTGTGCATACTGCGCTCAGTCATGCCGTTCAGAGGCTGATATTGACAATTACAGATGGGTATCCGATGTGCCGCAGGACGTGAGGTTTATTTCAAGGGAGAGGAAAAAAAGCTTCTCAGTGTTGCCGATTCGATCTTTGCCTCGGGTTATCTTACCGCAGGCGGACAGGGGATAGAATACACCATAAAGGCTGTGACCGATGCAGGCTTTACCTGTGAAATAGAAGCCGATTAATAGGATATGAAAGGA
>CAMAIG010000053.1 GCA_945835085.1 uncultured Ruminococcus sp.
TTTCAGAAATTATTGTTTTTCTTCTCAGCTGTTTTCTATAAGCTCCTTAAATCGCTGCAATGCGGCACTTCTGTGGCTCACCCTGTTTTTCTCCTCGGCGGATATCTCCGCAAATGAGCTTTCGCCGTACATAAAGATAGGGTCGTAGCCGAAGCCGTTGGTGCCCCGCTTTTCATAGCCTATCTTTCCCTCGCAGGTTCCCTCGCAGATGTGCTTTTCGCCCCGGGCGTCAATATAGCAGATGGAGCATACAAATCTTGCTGTGCGCTTTTCATCGGGTACACCTTCCATTTCGGAAAGCACCCTTGCACAGCGCTTGCCTTCTTCCGCATATCTTGCGGAATATATTCCCGGAGCGCCGTCAAGAGCGTCCACCACAAGACCGCTGTCGTCGGAAATAACGGGCAGTCCGAGAATATCATATATTGCCTTTGCCTTTATATATGCGTTTTCCGCAAAGGTCGTGCCGTTTTCCTCGGCTTCGATATCGGCTCCCGCCTCGCTCTGGGAAAGCACCTCATAGCCCATAGGCTCAAGTATCTCTCTGAACTCTCTCAGCTTGTTTTTATTGTTTGATGCAAGTATAAGCTTCATATATACACCCCGTTATTACTCGTTGGTTTCGTTTTCGTCCTTTTTCTTCTTTCCGAAGGTTATCTCCTTGAAAAGGAAGCCGAATTTGCCGTCCTTCAGGCTCTTCTTCTGTGCGGCTGCATCGGTATTTTCCTCTGTGTCGGCAGCTTCCTCATTTTCATTGATATTGTCTGCCTCAATATCCTCATAAGCCTCCGCTTCGGATTCGGCAATATTTTCCTCGGCGGTATCGAGGGCAGGTTCTTCCGTAACGGGAGCTTCTTCTGTTACCTCTTCGGCAGAGCTGTCAATAACCTCCGTTTCCTCTGCGGCAGTTTCCTCGCCTGTTTCATCTGTAAGGCGTTCATAATTGCCCTTGAAATCGGTTTCTGAAACGAACAGTGCCTCGGCATAATCCTTTGCGGAGAAGTCCATCAGGTCGTCTATCTTCTCACCCACGCCCACAAGCTTAACGGGAATGCCCAGCTCACGGTGAATGGTTATGATAATTCCGCCCTTTGCGGTGCCGTCAAGCTTTGTAAGGACAATGCCCGTTATATCCGCTGCCTCTGAGAATAGCTTTGCCTGATTAACGGCGTTCTGACCCGTGGTGGCATCGAGAACGAGAAGGGTTTCCAGAGCACAGCCCTCTGCCTGCTGACTGCATATCCTTGTGATCTTTTTCAGCTCGTCCATGAGGTTCTTTTTATTGTGAAGTCTGCCTGCTGTGTCACAGATCACAATATCCGCACCTCTTGCCTTTGCGGCGGTTATTGCGTCAAAAACCACTGCAGCGGGGTCGCTTCCCTCGGCGTGCTTGACTATCTGTGCCCCTGCACGGTCTACCCATACCTGGAGCTGGTCTATGGCAGCCGCACGGAATGTATCCGCTGCCGCAACTATTACCTTTTTGCCCTCGTTTGTGTATTTAGCCGCAAGCTTTCCGATAGTCGTGGTCTTTCCCGCACCGTTTACGCCGATAACGAGTACCACAGAGGGAGAGGTGGATGTATCGAGCTTTTTGTCCTCTCCGAGCATTGCGGCGATGATATCCTTCAGCTCCCCTTTTATAAGGGCGGGGTCTGTTATGCCCTTTTCCTTGACCTTTTTTCTAAGCTCCGAGCAGATATCCACAGAGGTCTGAACGCCTATATCGCACATGATGAGAGTTTCTTCAAGCTCCTCAAAAAAATCCTCGTCGATCTTTGTAAAGGAATTCAGCAGAGAGTTGACCTTACCCATCATAGAATCTCTGGTTTTTCTTATACCCTCGGCAATTTTTTCAAAAAATCCCATTGATGAAACCTCCGTAAAATTATTCGGCAATATCCTCCATAGGAGGCTGCTCCATTTTCAGCAGTCGGGATATACCCTTTTCCTGCATGGTAACACCGTACATAACGTCCGCCTCTTCCATTGTGCCGCGGCGGTGGGTAACGGTGATAAACTGTGTTGTATCGGTAAAGTTGCGAAGATAATGTGCGTACTTTGATACGTTGACATCATCAAGAGCCGCTTCGATCTCATCGAGAATGCAGAAGGGAGCGGGCTTTAGCTTAAGTATCGCAAAATATATCGCAATGGCAACAAATGCCTGCTCACCGCCCGAGAGCAGTGAAAGATTTTTTATGACCTTTCCCGGGGGAGCAACATTTATCTCAATTCCCGATTCGAGAACGTTATCGGGCTCTGTCAGCACAAGCTCAGCCTTACCGCCTCCGAAAAGCTCCGTAAATATCCTTTTGAAGTTGGTATTTATCTGTGCAAAGCTTTCGGAGAAGCGCTTTTTCATTGTTTCCGTCAGCTCGTCGATGAGCTTTTCAAGCTCCTTTTTGGAGCTGTTGATGTCACTAAGCTGCCCCGACATGAAGGTGTATCTCTCCGAAACCTCCTTATATTCCTCGATGGCAGAGAGATTAACGTTTCCGAGAGAGCGTATCTTCTGCTTAACATTGGCAAGACGGGCGTTAATATCGTTCCTGTCGGCATTTTCAATGACCATCTGCTCTGCCTCGGAGGGATAAAGCTCGTACTGCTCAGCCATATCCGAAACTATCTTGTCACAGGAAAGGGTGCAGCTGTTTTTGCGCTCCTCAAGACGGGTCTTTTCCGCACCGAACTGCTCACGCTTTGCGGCTGTTTCCTTTATCTTAACTCGGATTATGTTAAGCTCACGTTCCTTTTCAAGGTTTGAGGAGCGTGTCTGAGCTATCTCACGGTTAATGTCCTCGCTTCTGCTGCCTGCGCTTTCGAGAGCCTGCTCACGCTCGCCGATAAGCCTTTCCTTCTCGGCTATGAGCTTTCGCTGCTCTTCTATCGCCATGGCAGATCTCACGGAATCGTCGCCTATGCTGCGGCTTCTTTCCTCAAGAGTGCGGATGCTTTCCTTTGCGGCTTCCTTGTCCTTTTCAAGCTGTGCCTGACGTATCTTTGTATCGGACATTTTCTCGGAGAGAGCTTCACGGTGTGCTCTGAGCTGTTCCCGTATCTCGCTGTCATCGGAGGACTTTGCCTCCATTTCCGATATCTCCGATCTGAGCGCTTCAAGCTCTTTTTCGGACCTTTCCATAAGAGCCGCCGATTCCTTTTCACGCTTATTAAGCTTTTCAAGAGCTTCTTCGGCATTTTTTCTGCCGTTCACACTCTGCTCGGCAACCTGCTCAATGCGCTTTATCTCTGCTTCAAAACGTATCTTATCCTGCTCTATCTGCCTTATCTCGTCGTTTGCGGCTTCAAGCTCAATAGCCATCTTATCCGCTTCCGCTTTGAGAGCGGCAGTCTTTTCCTTTGCTGCGGCAAGCTTTTCATTCATTTCCCTAAGCTCGCCGTTAAGGCTTTCTATTTCGTTCTTTCTTGTGAGAACGCCTGCGGAACGGTTTGAGGAGCCGCCCGTATATGAGCCGCCCGCATTTACCACCTGACCGTCCGTTGTAACTATTCTGAAACGGTAGCCGAATTTCTTCGCAATGCTGCCTGCACAGTCGATATCCTCGGCAATGACCGTTCTTCCCAGCAGTGAATTAACTATCCCCGTGTATCTGGGGTCAAATTTCACGATATCACAGCCCAGTGCGATAAAGCCCGGGCAGCTGTCAAGCCCGTTTTCACTGAGCCTGTTCCCCTTAACGGAGGTAATGGGGAGAAATGTGGCACGGCCTGCATTCATTTCCTTGAGCATTCTGATGCCCCGCTTTGCAGCGTCCTCGTTTTCGGTAACGATGTTCTGGAGAGCGGCGCCCAGAGCGGTTTCCACGGCAAGGCTGTACTCGGGCTCAACGCTAATGAGCTGAGCTACGGAGCCGATTATCCCGCTTATCCTGCCGCTTTTCCCTGCTTTCAGCACCTGCTTTACGGCGTTGCCGAAGCCCTCCATGCTGTTTTCAAGGTCGGTGAGAAGCCTTATCCTTTGCTCCTTCTCACGGACTGAGAACATAAGCTCATTCTGTATTTTTTCATTTGCGGCAAGCTTTTCCTTCTTTGAAGAAAAAAGCCTTGTCATGCCGCTTATGCGGTTTGTCTGTTCGTTTTTCTTCTCATCGAGAAGTTTAAGACCGTCGATGACCTCCTGCTTTTCAGCATCGAGGTCCTTGGTGCCCGAGTCGATGCTTTCAAGCTGTCTGAGGGTATTCGCCCTCTGCTCCGATATCTCCGTCAGTGCATTTTTTGATGCAGCTGCTGAGATATTAAGCTCTGACTGCCTGATATAGAGCCTGTTGAGCTGTGCGGAATGCTCACCCAGCTGCTTTTCAAAGCCGTCCTGACGGTTAACAGCCTCGGTAAATTCGGCAGCGGCAGAGTCATATTCCTTTATCGCTTCCACGATATCGGCTTCTATTCTTTTTATCTCTTCAAGCTTTTCCTCGGTCAGCCTTCTTGTGTCGCTTTCCGACTGCTTTGCCTCCGTCATCTGCCTTTCAAGCTCTGCAATGGCTTCCTCGCAGTGGGCGATGTCGTTTTTATATACCGCAATGTCAGAATGAAGACCCGTGTTTGCCTTTTCGGCTTCAAGTATCTCATTCTGCAGCCTTTCAATGAGGATATTTCCCACAGCCATGTCCTTTGACAGAATGCGCTGCTGCTCTTCAAGAGCGTCGGATTCATTTCCTGCATTGTCATACTCTGCGGTGTTTATCAGCAGCTTTTCATCAAGCTCCGCAATGCGTTTTTTCAGCTCGGAAAGCTCGTTCATCCAGCTGGTTATCTCCAGTGCTTTTCTTTCCTCGGCAAGCACAATGAACTGCTCTGCCTTTTCCGACTGTCTTCTGAGCGGCTCAACTCTGCTCTCCAGCTCGGAAATAATGTCGGTGAGCCTGAGGATATTATCCTCCGCCTGAGAAAGCCTTCGCTGTGCCTCGGCTTTTCTGTAGCGGAACTTGGATATTCCCGCCGCTTCTTCAAAAATGTCACGCCGTTCCCCGGATTTTGATGAAACTATCTCCGCAACACGGCCCTGACCGATTATGGAGTAACCGTCCCTTCCAAGACCCGTATCCATGAAAAGCTCGGAAACGTCCTTGAGTCTGACCTGTGCCCCGTTGATGATATACTCGCTCTCGCCGCTGCGATAAAGCTTTCTTGTAACGGAAACCTCGGGAGCGTCGATATTAAGAAGTCCTTTGTCGTTTACGATATTAAGGGTAACGCTTGCACAGCCCACGGGACGCCTAAGCTCCGTGCCCGCAAAGATAACGTCCTCCATCTTTGCACCTCGGAGGGTCTTGGAGGACTGCTCACCCAGCACCCATCTGACAGCGTCGCCTATATTTGACTTGCCGCTGCCGTTTGGACCCACTACTGCGGTAATACCCTTGCCGAAGTCAAGGCTTATTTTATCGGGAAAGGACTTGAAGCCCTGTAATTCAAGTGATTTTAAGTACATTCTGCACGTCCTTGTTTATGGAAATTTCGTCGGGGGCAAGGCTGTTGTTTTCGGATATCCTCACATTCATTCCCACCGATCCGAAAAATGTTATATTCGATCTCTTATGCCCGTAAACAGCGCCGATAAGGGCTTTGTTCGCCTCTATGTTTATTTGCTTTTCCCTGTCCTCCGGGGACATTTCGGACATATAGTATTTTAAAACTCTGTTTTTGACAATATCCGAGCGGACTACCTCCGCAAATGCAGGGTGATAAAAGCCTGCCACAGCATTTTCCTCCACCTTGTCCTCTGCGTGGAGTCCCATTCGTATTACCCTTATTCCTGCGCTTTCAAATGCACAGTATATCACTCCGCAGATGTTCACCGCTTTCTCAAAGGGATAAAGCTGATATGCTCCGTCCTCATAAAGCCTTGCAAGCTTAGTGCCTTTCAGCACGCAAACGGGATATATCCTTGCGGTATCGGGATTTATTTTTATAAATTCCCTCATGGTCCGGTATTCATCTGGCTCGGTGCTGCCGTAAAGCCCCACCATCATCTGAAGCCCAAGCTCAAAGCCGTAGGAGCGGATAAGAGCGGCGGCATTTATAACGTCCTGCGGGGTGTGACCACGCTCATTCATTTCAAGCACCTTGTCGGACATTGACTGAGCGCCAAGCTCGATGGCCGTGACGCCGTATTTTTTCAGCAGCATAAGAATTTCCTCGTCGATGCAGTCGGGACGAGTGGAAATTCTTATACCTCTAAAGCCCTTTTCGCCAATAAATTCCGACGCTTTTTCAAGCAGAGCGGTCATATAATCCCTGTCTATTGCGGTAAAGCTTCCGCCGAAGAAGGCTATCTCTGCGTCCCTGCGGCGTTCCTCGGACATATAGCCGTATGCTCCCGCAATAATTTCCTCCACCTTTTTGGGAGAGGGAGCCTTTTCGGTGCGGCTTATGGTGTGCTGATTGCAGAAGGAACAGGTATGTGGGCAGCCCATGTGGGGAATGAAAATGCTGATGTTCGCCCGAGCCATTATTTTACCTCTCCCATAAGTCTGAGAGCTTCCTTGGCAGCCTGCTGCTCAGCCTGCTTTTTGCTGTGACCCTCGCCGTGACCAATAACGTTGTTGTTAAGGCACACCTCCACGATGAAATGGCGGTCGTGATCGGGGCCTGTCTGACCTCTCAGAACATACTCCACCTTTTCCTCGGGATTTCTCTGGATTATCTCCTGGAGAATGGTCTTGTAATCCTGGAGATTGTTAACGGTGCTTCTGTCAAGGTCCTTGGGGATAAATCCCAGAACATATTCCCTGGCAGCCTCCATGCCGCCGTCAAGGAACACAGCAGCAATAACCGCTTCAAATGCATCGGAAACGATGGAGGGTCTGTTCCTGCCCCCCGTATTCTCCTCGCCTCTGCCCAGGAGGATAAAGCTGCCCAGGTCTATCTGCTTTGAAAACTCAAAAAGAGCCTTTTCACATACCAGTGAAGCTCGTATCTTTGTAAGGTCGCCCTCGGGCAGATGCCTGAAATGCTTGAAAAGATGCTCGGAAATTACTATTGACAGCACGCTGTCGCCTAAGAATTCAAGCCTTTCGTTGGAGTGGCGGCCCTTTTTGTATTCATTTGCAAATGAGGAATGGGAAAGAGCTTCAAAGAGCAGATCCTTGTTTTTGAAGGTATAGCCGATCTTCTCTTCAAATTCCCTGAAACGTTTTTCTGATGGCATTTTTATCAAACCTCGCTTTTTTCCTTCACTGCTTCAAGTGATCTTGTTATCTCGCCGATAACATCTCCGTCAACGCACTGCTTTGCCTGTCTTACGGCATTGTAGAAGGCTCTTGCATCGGAGCTTCCGTGTGCCTTGATAACGGGCTTTGCGATACCCATGAGAACAGCGCCGCCAACTTCCTTATAGTCAAGCTTTTTCTTGAAAGCCTTTACCTTTTTCATAATGAGCAGAGCCGCAAGCTTTCCGCCAAGACCGCCCATGAGCATACCCTTCAGCTCTCCCGCAAAGAAGGAGCCCATGCCCTCATAGAGCTTCAGTGCGATATTTCCCGTAAATCCGTCGGAAACTGCGACCTGGCAAACGCCCTTAGGCAGATCTCTTGCTTCAAGATTTCCGTAAAAATCAACGGGAGCATTCTGCAGGAGCTTATATGCTTCCTTGTCGATCTCTCGTCCCTTAGTGTCCTCGGCGCCAACGTTAAGAAGACCGACCTTAGGGGAGCTTATACCCATTACCTTTTCCATGTAGCAGCTTCCCATGATACCGAACTGCATGAGCATTTCGGGGCGGCAGTCAACATTTGCTCCGCCGTCCATGAGAATGATATGACCGTTTGCAGAGGGGAGTATTGGTGCAAGAGCGGGTCTTTTAACGCCCTTTATCCTCTTAGCTATGAAGGTGGAACCCACCACCAGGGCACCGGTGCTGCCTGCACTTACAAAGGCGTCGCCCTTTCCGTCGGCAAGTGCCTGGAGTCCCACAGCCATGGAGCAGTCCTTTTTGCTCTTGATGACCTCTGTAGGCTCCTCATGTATATCAATTACCGATTCTGTATGGATTATGGATATCTTATCAAGGCTGATGCCGTTTTTTTCGGCAGTTTCCCTGATTATTTTCTCATTTCCCGTAAGGATTATATCAACGCCAAGCTCGGCAGCTGCCTGTGA